>JAFTDG010000135.1 GCA_017454325.1 Desulfovibrio sp.
CGGGCAATCTGGCTGTCCCGCTCTACAACCATGCCATCTGCGGGTACGGTCATGGTCATGGACGCGCCGCTGGCCTCGAACGTGCCGTCAGCCGTATCGGACTGAAGCAGGGTTACGGTGATAATCGTGCCGCCGGGCACAGTGAGATTGCCTTCGTTCTGATGGTTGGCCACCACGACCACATCCAGTGAGGACTGCGTAGCGCCCACACGCAGCGCCAGCGGGCAGGTGATGGTGCCTACGGGCTCCAGCTTCACGCCAAAGAACTGGTCATACCAGACCAGCGGAGCAGGATTGTTGCCGCGATAGGCGGGGCCTGGGCCAGCGCCACGCTGCACAATGGCATCTTTGGTTTCGTGCAGTTTGGCCAGAAAATCGTCAGCGGTAGCGCTGCTGCAATCGGTTGTGGTATCTGTCTGCGACATGGGACGCCTCCTTACACGGTAACGTGGTCAATCTTGTCAGTGATATTGTGGCTGGTAATGATGCCAATGCCGCCCCAGGTCTCTATGCGGGTCTTGGCGTCGGTATCGCCGTTGGCCAGCTGCACGTTTTCGATCTTGTAGGGGTTAATGCCGTAAATCTTGCCCCGCGGGCTGGTAAACAGATAGGTGCTGCCGGGCTGCGAACGCACCTGCGCCAGCATGTCATCAACCATAGCCGGGGTGGGGTGATGGTCCTCGTCAATGTTCACAATGGCCGCCACGGTGCGCTTGGCATCCAGCATCTGGTAGCCAAAGTGCGTGCGGTACACGACGGAATACCCCAGCACGCCCTCATAGCCGGGGCCGTGCAGCATGTGCTCTGCGCCGTCGTAGGGGAAGGTGATCTTAAACAGACGGCCGCTCTCGAACTGGTCAGGGTCGTACAGGCCCACGTTGACCATTTCGTCAAAGCGGCAGGCCAGAATGAACCAGCCCTTGCCCGTGCCGCCGGCGTCGTACAGGTTCTTGACCGAACGGGCACCCTTGAGCCAGTTGTCCAGCACAAGCACACGTTCCGTGTCCATGCCGGCCTTCTTGAGAATTACGCCCTGCTTGTCGGCAAAATACTTCATGGGACCGCCCAGCTTGGCTGCGCGGTCTGTGGGCACTTCCATGGTACCACCCATGGCCTGCAGGTCGATATGTACGAGATCGCTCGACGTGTTCATCATGGGCAGAGGGGCATCCAGCTTGGTAAAGCCGGGGCCGGTAATATCGGTCAGCTTCTCGGCCACGTTCCACAGCTTGTGGCTTGCTGCCTTCCAGCGCACCACGTCCAGTATGGGCGCGTCTTCGGTCAGGTCGTCCACCATGCCCGGTTGCTTTTTGGCGTACCTGACGCCTATTTCGTGTAATGTCGTCATGCCGTTCATTGTCTCGTCCTCGCTGCCTTAAAGGCATTTTGCAGCCCCTCAAGGGCGGTTTCTTCGTGTTCTGGTTGTGCGGCAGCGCCTCCGCGCCCCAGGCTTTCCTCTGACACCAGATTGGCCACTGCTAACAGCCCTTTAACTACGGCGGGCAGGCAGGTTGCGCCGCAGTCATTGAGGGCTTTAGAAAAACTGTCATTGCCCAGCTGCCGGTCAATGTTGGTAATGAGCGTCAGCACGGCCTTCTGGTTTGCCGATGCCCTGCTGCCCCATTCCCGCGCCAGTTCGCGTGCGCCGGCGTTCATCAATCCCTCACGGCTGCGGGCAATGGCCTCCAGCTGAAAGTTGACCAGAGCATTGGCCTGTTTGGCCGTAAGGCCCATGGCCACAGCGGCCTTGCCAAAGTCGTCCATGAGCGCTGGATCAATGGCCGCGCCTTCGGGTATGTCGATTGTAACTTTGCTCCAGTCTGTTATGGGCTTGTCTGCCTGGTCGTCGCCTTTTTCCTTGCCTGCAGCATTTGATGCGTCGGCCTTGGACTCCTGCTTCTCTGTAGCTGCAGAATTGACAGCCTGCTTCGACGCGGCAGTATTCTGTGCCACATCCTTTCCGGCGTTGTCTGTGGCAGGGGCGGGCGGCGTGCTGTCATTGCCAGCAACAGCCGGAGTAGTTTGAAGGGAAGTTCCCGTAGCAGCATCATGCAATCCTTGTTCTGCGGTTTCCATAACCGGAGCAGTGTGTTCCTCAGCCATGTAGCCTCCTATTGCGGTATTTCCCGCAGCGCCGCGATCAGTTACAGGCACGCCTTGGGGTGTACTCTGGCCACATGGGCCAGTATTTCTTCAGCTTCGTTGCGCAGGGCGATAGCCTCCTTGTCTGCCGACACCAGCCCTTCCGCATGCCAGCGGGAGAGTAGCCGCAGCAAAAACCTAAAGCCTTCTGGCGTGCCAACTACGCGGGCCAAATCATCGTCGGCCTGTTGGCGTTCCAGGCGGTTGTTACGCGCAGCCTCGGCCCCGCGCTCGTCCAGCCAGATTGCATCGTCAGCTGTCATGGTCATGCCTGCGCCTCCCACTTCCAAAACTCGCCGGCGCACACGCGGTTGTTGTGGCCTGCCAGCACACACGCACCTGGCAGACGCCCCATGCAGGTCATGCCAATGTCCGCCACATAGCGGCGCATGTGCCGAAAAGGCACGGGCAGCATGGCCAGCACGCTCTGCCAGCCGTCATGGGTAAGTCGCTGCAGGAACAGCCTGCCGATAACGCGGGCCTCTTCTGCCTCGCCCCAGAATGTCATGTGGATGACGCCGCAGCGGGTGTGTCTGCCCATGCCGAATACCCAAGCCAGCCCCATAATTTCACCACACCAGGCAATGCAGGCCACGTCAGCCGCCGCAAGATACTTCTGGAAAAACCGTGCCTTGAGTTGCGGTTCCACATCCCACAGCAGCATGTCACGCCGCTTGGCGTCCAGCATGGGCCATACCTGTGGCAGCAAGCAGGCTGCCTCGCTGCCGGTGACGACCTTGATTGCAGAGGAAGGGGAATGGTGGTTGTGCGCCATGA
>JAFTDG010000017.1 GCA_017454325.1 Desulfovibrio sp.
AGGCCACCCCGCTGGGTGCCGTTGCGCAGTTTGCCGCGGCCGGCAAACGTACCGGCAAGAAGGACTTGGGCCGTATGGCCATGACCTACGGCTATCTGTATGTGGCCTCCATTGCCATGGGTGCGGACAAGCAGCAGGTGCTCAAGGCATTCCGTGAAGCGGAAGCCTACAAGGGCCCCTCGCTGATCATGGCCTACGCGCCCTGCATCAACCAGGGCCTGCGCAAGGGCATGGGCAAGAGCATGGAGGAAGCCAAGCTGGCCGTGCAGTGCGGCTACTGGCCTCTGTACCGCTTCAATCCCGAACTGGCCAAGGAGAAGAAGAATCCCTTCCAGCTGGACAGCAAGGCACCTGCTGGTGACATCCACGAGTTCCTCTCGGGTGAAACCCGCTACGCCTCACTGGCCAAGAAGGATCCCGAACTCTCCAAGCGTCTGCGGGAAGAACTGGCTGCCTCGTACGCGGAGCGCTATGCCATGCTCAAGCAGCTGGCTGATCTGCCCTACCCCGATGCAGCAGAAGTGAAAGAATAACTGAACTACCAACCCCGCGCCTGCCCTGCCCCCTACGTGGCAAGGCGGGCGCGGGATCACTATGAACGTGCTTGCACGGCTTCTCCCACAGGCCGTGACATGTTTCCCAAATGTTGACAGTCCGGGCGCGGCAACTCCGCGCCCATTTCGAGTTTAGCCAAAGCTAACGCATAGCAGGGGAGATAATATGCACCACGGCCTCTATATCACCGCATCAGGCCCCATGACGGGCAAAAGCGCTATCGCGCTGGGCACCATGCAGCTGCTCAGCCGCCGCACACGCAAGGTGGCCTTTTTCCGCCCAATCATCAACGAACCCGTCTGGGACGACCGCGACCCCGGCATCAATCTCATGCTTGAGCACTTCAAGCTTGACATGGACTACGCGGACACCTTCGCCTACACACAGCACGAAGCCCGTCAGATGATCAACCAGGGTGCGCGCAACGTACTCATTGAGCACATCATCCAGAAATATAAAAAGCTGCTCGAAAACTTTGATTTTGTCCTGTGCATGGGCACGGACTTCATGGGGCAGGATTCGGTGTTTGAGTTTGAACTCAATGCCGAGATCGCCGCAAACCTGGGCTGCCCGGTTATTCTGGTCACCAGCGGATACAAATCCGACGCTGAGGATCTGCGTGAATTGCTGCACAGCACCATGAACAGCCTCAAACCCTATGGCCTGGATGTAATCGCCACCATTCTCAACCGCGCAGATCTTACTCAGACTGAGCTGGACGATTTGCGTAAACAGTTTGGCTCGGGCGAGCATGCCCCGCTCATCTATGCCATTCCCAACGAGCCGACCATTGGTCAGCCCACCATGAACGATGTGAAAAGGGGTCTGGACGCCGAAGTGCTCTTTGGTGAAAACCGCATGGACGCGCTGGTGGGCGATTACCTCATCGCCGCCATGCATGTGGACAATGTGCTCGACTATATTGCCAAGGACCAACTGTTGATCACCCCTGGCGACAGGGCCGATATTTTGCTTACTGCCATCGGCTCCCGCCTTTCCTCTTCCATGCCAGACATCGCCGGCGTTCTGCTGACCGGCGGGCTGCGCCCATCGGAACAGGTATGCAAATTCATTGAAGGCTGGACTGGCTCACCCCTGCCCATTTTGTTGACCAAACACCACACGTACAAGGCACTCATGGCACTGCAGGCCATGGCTGCGCCCATTGAACCCGGCAACCCCGCAAAAATCAACAGCGCTCTTGGCCTTTTCGAAAAATACGTCAACGGCAAAGAGATCACCAACCGCATCGACAGCAAGATGAGCAGCCGTATTACGCCCATGATGTTCGAATTTGAACTCATTGAGCGGGCCAAGAGCAACAAAATGCGCATTGTGCTGGCCGAAGGCACGGAAGAGCGCATTCTCCGTGCAGCGGACATTCTGCTGCGTCGCGAGGTGGTGGACATCATCCTCCTGGGCAATGTGGACGAAATTACCTCCAAGGCCAGCACACTTGGGCTGGACATCGCGGCAGCCACGGTCATCGACCCAGTAAAGAGCGACAAGTTCGAGGACTATGCCGCTGCCTACGCCGAATACCGTAAAAAGAAGGGCGTTACCATCGAGCAGGCCCGCGATGTCATGAGCGATGCCACCTACTACGCCACCATGATGGTCAAGAAAGACGATGCCGACGGCATGGTTTCAGGTGCGATCAATACCACGGCCCACACCATTCGTCCTGCCTTTGAATTCATCAAGACCAAACCGGGCTTCTCCGTGGTTTCGTCTGTCTTTCTCATGTGCCTCAAGGACCGTGTGCTGGCCTTTGGCGACTGTGCGGTGAACCCCAACCCCACGGCCCAACAGCTGGCAGAAATTGCCGTGGCCTCGGCACGTACGGCCGAAGTCTTCGGTATTGAGCCACGCGTGGCCATGCTTTCCTACTCTACAGGTTCGTCCGGCAAGGGCGAGGATGTGGATGTGGTCAAAGAAGCCACCAAGATAGCCAAGGAAATGGCACCCGAACTGGCCCTGGAAGGCCCCCTGCAGTACGACGCCGCCATTGACCCCACCGTGGCCCAGACCAAACTGCCCGGCAGCAAGGTCGCCGGCAAGGCAACCGTATTCATCTTCCCTGACCTCAACACTGGCAACAACACGTATAAGGCAGTACAGCGCGCCGCCGGAGCCGTGGCCATCGGGCCTGTGCTCCAGGGACTGAACAAGCCCGTCAACGACCTGTCGCGCGGCTGCACCGTGCCCGATATCGTGAACACCGTCGCCATCACGGCGGTTCAGGCTGCTGCCGAAAAGGCGGCTCAGTAAAGAATGCTTGCCGTGCGGGTGTTCCCGCACGGCATCTGCAAAAAAGCTTACAAGAACACAAAAGGAACGCTTAATGAAAGTACTGGTTATCAATGCTGGATCTTCTTCCTGCAAATACCAACTGCTGGAAATGGACGGGCACAAAGTGCTCTGCTCCGGCCTGGCCGAACGCATCGGCCAGGGTGGCACGGGACGTTTGACGCATAAAATCGCCCCTGACACGGACAAAGAAGAAAAAATTGTCCGCGAAGCCGCATTCCCCACGCATGTGCAGGCCATGGAACTGGTCATCAGCCTGCTTACTGATAAGGATAAAGGCGTCATCAAGGACAAAAGCGAAATCTACGCCATCGGCCACCGCGTACTGCATGGCGGCGAATCCGTGACTGATCCGGTGCTGGTTGACGAACGGGTGAAGAACATCATCGACGAGTGCGCCGTGCTGGGCCCCCTGCACAATCCTGCCAACCTCATGGGCATCAATGTGGCGGAAAAGCTCTTCCCCGGCGTACCCAACGTGGCTGTTTTCGATACAGAATTCGGCATGGGCATGCCCAAAGAAGCCTTCATGTATGGCCTACCCTATGAATACTATGAAGAGCTGCATATCCGCCGCTACGGCTTCCACGGCACCTCGCACAAGTATATCGCCCACAAGACGGCTGAGTACCTGGGCAAGCCCCTCAAGGAGCTGCGCTCCATCACCATGCACCTGGGCAATGGCTCATCCATGAGCTGCGTAAAAAATGGCAAGTGCTTTGACACCAGCATGGGTCTTACCCCGCTGGAAGGTCTGATCATGGGCACGCGCTGTGGCAGTATTGACCCGGCCATCGTACCCTTTGTGATGGAGAAGAAAGGCTTGAGCCCGGCCGAGGCCGATACCCTGATGAACAAGAAATCGGGTCTGCTGGGTTTGTGCGGCTTTACCGACATGCGCGATGTGCATGCCGAGGAAGAGAAGGGCAATGAACGCGCCAAACTGGCCTGCGCCATGCTGGTGCGCAGCATCAAGAAGACCCTGGGAGCCTACTTCTTCCTGTTGGATGGCAAGGTGGATGCCATGGTCTTTACTGCCGGTATCGGTGAAAACGACAATCTCGTGCGCGCCCGTGTGTGCGAGGGCCTGGAAAATCTTGGCATCAAGCTTGATCCCCAGGAGAACAACACCCGCAAGCCCGGTGCCCGCACCATCTCCACACCGGACAGCAAGGTGCCCGTGCTGATCATTCCCACCAACGAGGAACTGCAAATAGCTCTGGCCACCGTGGAAGTGCTGGCCAAAAAATAACACGCCCATAGAAGCTGTAATCAAGAGCCACCGGCCCATAAACAGGGTTGGTGGCTCTTTTTCGTTTTTTCCCAGTAAAAACCGCACTGCGTCTGGGAAAGGCGCAGTGCGGTCGTACAGCTTGCTGTGCGGCATCCCCGTCTGGCTCAGCCCGCAGTTTTTGCCTCTTCTTCCCTTGCCTTGATCAGGGCAACAGCGCGCTGCGCAAGCTGCGTTACTTCCGGCTTGGAAATCTGGTCATCCGCCCCCACGCTCTCACCGCGATAGCGCAGCTTGTCTGTGATAAGTGAAGAAAAGAGCAGCACGGGCAAGCGCTTGAGCACGGAGTCATCCTTGATGCGTGATGTCAGGTTGAGGCCATCCATAATGGGCATCTCAATATCTGAAACAACCACATGGATGTAGTCGGTTATGGGGCGTCCCGTTTCCTCAGCACTTTTCTTGAAATCCATAAGCCGTTCCCAGGCGGCACGGCCATTGGTGACGACTTCTACCACAAAACCGGCCTTTTCCATAAGATCACGCAGCATTTCACGGATGAGGGCAGAATCGTCGGCAATCAAGGCGTGGTACCCGGTGTTGGTCCAGTTTTCGCCGAGATCGTCGAGCCGAAGCCCCAGCTTGGGATTGAGGTTAGCGACGACCTTTTCCAGATCCAGCAAGAAGACAATGCGATTTTCCAGCTGTATGACGCCGATAACAGTATTATTGGAAACCTGTGAAACGTATTTGTTCGGCGGCTCCACCTGTTCCCAGCTGATGCGGTGGATGCGGTTGACACCCGAAACCATGAACGCCGTTGTCACGTTGTTGAATTCCGTAACAATGGTCTTTGGCTGATCCGCCTGTGCAGGATGCTCTTTGCCGAGCCAGAGGGCAAGATCGACAAGAGGGATAATACGCGTGCGCAGATTGAAAGCACCGAGCACACTGGGATGCTGCACTTCCGGCAGTTCCGTCACGTTAGGCATACGGATGATTTCCAGCACTTTAGCCACATTGACGCCATAGTAGCCGCGATAGGGCTTGCCTGGCTCGGGCTGGCCCTCTGCAGTAACCTGGGGGACATCACCTTCCTGCACAAGCTCGTCGAGAAAAAACTCAACAATTTCCAGTTCGTTGGTGCCAGCTTCCAACAAAATATTGGTCTGAGCCATACCGCCTCCGAAATATCCACATCAGATAAACAAGATCAAAGTGACTGCAGCCATGCATGCGCTGCGTCAATGAGACTTTTCGGCGTAGATGCGCCAGCCGTTAGCCCCACACGCGTTTTTTGTAAAAATTTTTTGGGATCAAGCTCTTCCACGCGCTCCACATGGTAGGTCTCAATGCCACTCGATGCAGCGACATCCGCCAGTCTGCGGGTATTACCACTTTGCCTGCCACCTATGACTACCATGACATCCACATGGGAGGCAATGCTGTGGGCCTCCTCCTGCCGTTCGCGGGTGGCATCGCAGATGGTGGAGAGCACTCGCAGATGTCTGTGGCTGCGCGCAAGCCCGGCCTCAATCTCCTTGAAAGCCTGCTTGTCCTGTGTGGTTTGCGAAGCCAGCACATAAGAGCCCTCAGAGGAAAGGCACAGGGCGGCGAGTTCTTGCTGGCTGGCAAAAACATGTGACGGCCCCCCCGCATAGGAAATCAGCCCACGCACCTCGGGATGCTCTGCCTCGCCAAAAAGCAGGAGTGTCTCCCCATGACCCGTGGCCCGGGCAATGGATAGCTGAGCTTTTTTGACCTTAGGACAGGTGGCATCCACAATACGCACGCCGCGCTTGCCTACCTGTTCCTCCACGTGACGGGCAATGCCGTGCGCGCGGATGACCACCACATCCCCTGTCTGCAGCTCAGCCGGAGACTGCGCACAGAAAACCCCCTGCTCCGCATAGTCATGCAGTACCTGCGGGTTGTGGATGATGGGGCCCAGTGTGCAGATGCGTGCCGCAGCCCCCCTGGCATCATTCAGGGCCGCATCCAGCTTTTGCAGCGCCAGGCTGACGCCCATACAAAACCCAGCCGTCTTGGCACGGTACACGTCCATACGCATTCCCCGTGTAAAAGTACATCTGTACTATAACCATGTATCGAGCAATTCTGCCAGTTTTTGCCAATCCGTACAATGGCAAAGCTCCTGACGCAAGGCCCGTGCCCCGGGCAGGCCCCGCACATAGCGGGGAACAACAGAACGCATTTTCCACAAGGCCGCCGCACCGGAACAATGAGCACGGGCCAGCGCCACATGGCGCAGTATCATTGCCTTGATCTGGCTCGCGTCTCTTGCGGGCAGGGCCCTGCCCGTCAGCAAGGACGCATGTTCCCTAAAAATGGCCGGATTGTGCATAGCCCCACGAGCATACATAACGCCCGCGACGCCCGTTTCACGCAGACATTGCACGCCATCCTGCGCCGTGAACAGATCGCCGCTGGCCAGCAGAGACAGGGAAAGGCGTGGTACCAGACGAGCCAGGGCAGCCCACTGTGCCCTGCCGCCAAAGCCGTCCTGTGCAGTGCGCGGATGCAGGGTCAGCCAGCCTGCGCCGGCATCTTCCAGACGCAGGGCCAGATCGGGCAACACGGGATGGGCATCATCCAGCCCCAGACGCAGCTTAAACCCCACTCGCCCAGGCCCGGCACAGTGCAGCATGGCCCGGGCGGCTTCCAGTAAATTGTCCACATTGCCCAGCATGGCCGCGCCGGCCCCCTGCCGCAGCACCTTGCGTACAGAACAGCCCACGTTCAGATCAAACCAGCCATAGCCAGCCTGGCACAACAGTTCCACGGCTCTGGCCAAAAATTCGGGTTCTGCCCCGAAAAGCTGGACAACCAGCGGCTGGTCCTCCGGCAAGGTGCGCAGCAAATCGCCAGTGCCGGGGCTGGCATAGACAAGCCCCTTGGCGCTGACCATTTCTGTTTCACAAACGGCTGCGCCATATTCCCTACAGAGCAGACGGAAAGGCAGATCACTGTATCCGGCAAGCGGGGCCAACCACGGCAGTTCTGCACCAATGGGCAGAACGTCTGGATTGGCCGGGCACTTCGGCAAGGCAAAAACAGCAGCCATGCTATTCCTCACGACCGGCATCTTCCAGACGCAGCACATCCTGCCCCATGGCGTAGTGCATAAGCCTGGGACGCTCAACAGATTTCTTGAGTGATTTGATAATACGCGTCATACGGCGCGTGCTTTCCAGCACCCCTCCCAAATGCCCGGCCAGTTCAGTAAGATCTGTACGCGCCAAAGCCAGTTCCAGTTCACGCGCAAGCGTGCGGCCACGCGATTCCTCGGGAAATTCCGCCAGCAGTTGTCGCGTCAGGCGCAGGGCGCGGTCTTTCAAGGCATCAATATCTTCCACCAGCTCGCCACAGAACTCCGCCTGGTTACGCATGACATTAAGGACGTTATTGCCATAGTGGGCCATAGCTCCGGCGGCCTTTTCCAGCGTATCACGGGCCACAGCCACGCGGCGCCCCACAGTAAGTGAAACAATGGCAGCGCATTTGGCAAGAAAACGCTCGTCAAAACTCTCAAAGCCATACTCGCGCCTGGTATAGAGCAAGACGAGACCGAAGGGAGGGCGGTCGTTACGTTCACGCAGCACAAAGGCCAGCCGGGAACGGTACCCTTCCTTATAAATAACGCAGTCAAAGGATTCACCGCCCTTGTCCAGCGCCTGCAGGTTATTGGACACCACATAGCGGGTATGCCCGTCGAGGATAGCGCGCATGACGGGGTGCTGGCGCAGCCCTTCTTCGAGCATGGGGGCCACAATGGGTATGCTGCCACCGTTTGCGGCCGCTGCCGCCTGCACCTTCCATTCCCCCTTGGGAGTTCGCAGCCTGCAGACATATAAATCAGCATACAGGGCATGCACCAGTATCTCTGCGCTCTGACGCAAAACCTCGTCAGGCGGGGCCATGTGGTCGGCAATACTCAACAGGTCGTTGGAAACCCGCAACAGCATTTCCGCATCGGTCTGCATGGCCGTCACTGAGCCGAGCAGCGTAAGCAGACAGCGCCATCCGTGCAGGGGCACACCGCGTACGGCTGGACGGTACCCCGTATCAAGCACGCGCTTGGCGGCTGGCAGCAGCGCGAGAATTGCCGCACGCATTTCGGGTGGCGCGTACTTGAGTAATCGCGTTATCTCTTCACGAATATACGGGGTTGCATGCCGGGTCGGCTGATACAAGGTGCACTCCATAACAGCGGTTATGCCACATTCAAAAATATGACGGCATACCATGCCCTACATGGCATCACAGAAGAATGAATATAGTCGCCTTCCGGGAACAGGTCAACGGAGAACGCGTATTTCACTGACTCCCCCTTCCTCGCACAAAATAATGGCAAAGTTTTTGCATATACCGTCATGAAATGTCTTGGTGCCCGTGATATGGCACAGACATTCCATGGCATATCCCCATTATGGACAGCTGCAATATTGCCAAAATGGCTCGGCAGGAGTATTTTTTGGAGTAATATCATGAAGCGTCGCACTGCACTGCTGCTTTTGTGCGGGCTTGCCACCGCAACCTTGGTGATGGGCTTGCTGACCGGTTTCGTGCCGCAGAGCACGGGGCCGGAATTGCGCCGTCAGGCCAGTGACGTTGTTGTCAGTCTCCGACCGGAAGACATGCCAGAAAGCATTGTACCCCATGGAGACGGAGTGCACCAATGGGCCGTACGGGGTCGTGTTTTCACAACTGCATCCGTTGGCCCGACACAGGTACTCTATAGCGCACAGGCCTCGGAAGGTGGCGATCTGCCTGCCGCTTCCAGGGCATCTGACACAGAACCAGCCCGCATTATCAATTTTGATCCGTCGGGCATACGTTTGATCACCGGCGACCATGAAATGTCCTTGCATGACAACATGCAAGGGGAAGTATTTCCTCTGCTGGCTATGGACGGCGTATCCGCTCCCATGCTGCTGGGCAGTCAACCGCTCCAATACGGCGACGTCTTTGACACCTCTGGCCGCCCGCTGCGCTGGGGCAATGGGGAAGACGCCCTTCTGCCCTATGTCCCGGGCTCCCCGCGTCAGGCTCTTGCCGCCTTGAAGCGCAAGGCCACGCGCCGGACGCTGGAACTCCTGACGGCAGAGCGAGCCCGGCCCGGCAATGCCGGTCATTATCGCCAGCTGGTGGAACAGTGCTCCAGCCGCTACAATCTGAACACAGCGCTTGTCTACGCCATTATCCATAGTGAGAGCAATTTCTCAACCACACTGGTCAGCAACAGATCTGCCATGGGTCTTATGCAAATACTACCCGGCACTGCCAGCGGCGAAATTCACCGTTTTCTCTACGGACGTTCCGGGAGCGTAGGCTTTGCGGAACTGAGCGAGCCGGAAGTAAATATACGCTATGGCACAGCCTATCTGCACATTCTGCTCACGCGCTATTTTGGCGGTGTGCATGACGCACAGGCACGCGAATACTGCGCTGTTGCTGCCTACAATATGGGCCCCAACCGTCTGTTGCGCTTTTTTGGCACAACCAACGAACAGGCAGTGGAGCACATTAACACCTTGACTGCCGATGAACTGTACGATGACCTCATCTCTCGCCTGCCCGCACGGGAAACCCGCGCCTATGTGGCCCGTGTGAAGCAGATGAAGGCACAGTACGCCGCCATGCTCTAAATACCACCCCAGTGAATGCCATCCCTGGCAGGCAGATATGGTTCGATGGGTCTGAAATATTCCATTCTTCAGAAAATGGCGTGCGGAAAAGGCTTGTAGCCTCGTCAAAAACAACGTACACCTTCTGCACGGCCAATACGCGTCCTGTCGCCCCATTCGTGGTGGGCCAGGACGTTCCCGTGTGCTTGAGCAAGGCACATTTTTATCACACACGTCATGAGCATAGAGGAGCACATACCGTCATGCGTATCCGTTTTCTTTTTCTGCCCACAATGCTGTTGGGCTGTTTGTTGTTTGCCTGTCAGCAGGCTGATACCACAGCACAACCGAAATTTGCCGTAGTAGACTTGGCGCGCGTCATGCGTGACAGCGACCCCGGCAAGGAAGGGGTAAAATTTCTGGAAAGCATGCAGAGCGACATGCAAAACAAACTCAACGACATCCAGAAAAAGCTGGAGGCCAATCCCAAGGATGAAGCCGCACAGAAAGAAATGCAGGCGGTCTACATGTCTTCACAGCAACGCATGCAGGCAGAACAGCAGAATGTGGTCAATGTGCTGTATGACACAATCCAGCGCGTTTTGAATGCCTACCGTGCAGAAAAGGGCTATGCCGTCATTCTGGGCACTGAAGCCGCAGTTTCCTTTGACAGCAAGATTGACGTGACCAACGATGTGCTGGCAGCCGTGAACAAGCAGAAGGTGGAATTCAAATCCATGACATCCGCAGCAGATACAAAAGCCGATGCCGTCACTCCCCAGCCAGCCAAGGAAGACAAAGGCGACGCTGCCAAGGAGGCAAAGACAGGGGAAGATGCCAAGGCTGCCAAGGATACCGAAAAGAAATAACCTTTTCTCACCGCTTGCAGGGATGTCACCCTGTCGCCAGACATGGAACAGCCGCAGGCCAGAGCCTGCGGCTGTTTTGCGTTCAGGAGAATGTATGCTGTGTTACATGCAGCCGCCACAGCCCCCCATGCCGTGACCGTACCCATAGCCGCCGCGTCCCATGCCCCGGCCGTAGCCACCACGCCCCTGACCATAGCAAGGACCATAACCACCGCGACCGTAGCCTTCACCAGGGCAGCCACCCCAGCCGCCGCGCATGCCGTGACGCCCCCTGTAGGGCACACCCTTTTCGCCCATCTGCCGGAGCATATCCGCCTCAGCGGCATAGAGCTTGCCATCAATATTGCGTAAATCCTTTAATGCAGCCTGCACCTTGGCGTCGTCGTCCTTGGCTCCGGCAGCGTACAGGTGATCCAGTTCGGCCAGCTTGGCAAAACGTTCCTGCATCAGTGGCTGTGTTTTTTCCCAGTGCGTGCGGTGCAGCTGACGCACATTGGCCACCTGTTCATCTGTCATGCCCATGGGGCCGTCGCATCCATATCCATACCCGTAGCCAGGCTGTGCGGCCGCAACGCCAGGGAGAGCCAACAAAGCAACAAGGGCCAGAGAAGCAAAAGCAGACGTTTTCATTGTGTATATCCTCAGTATGATAATGTTGTAAAAATCCGCGCGGTACGTCCGCCGCAGATGCTCCCCTATAAAGCAACAGATGTGCCACACTGTGAATATTTTCATATCATACTAAAATATCACGATTTTTTATTATTTTTGACCACGGATACGCTATTGTTAGCCCTGACAATGTCCAAATATTACTCACTAGCCTGCCCCATTGTCCGTTTTTTACACATGGCACAGACTGTCTGATGTATGCCCGGCTCAAATTCTCATTACGACGGCCATTGTGTATCTGTTCCTCATCGTTGTGGTCGAAACAGGCCTGTCTCACGCCCTGGCCTTACTGTACCTTGCGCAACGCTTCAATTTCTGCGGTAGAGAGGCCGGTAGCCTCGGCAATCTGGGCAATGGGCAGCCCAAGGTGAAGAAGGTTTTGAGCGACTTCACGAGTTCTCTCAGCCTTGCCGTCTTCCCAGCCTTCGGCACGGCCGTCCTTCCAGCCTTCAGCACGACCATCTTCCCAGCCTTCGGCACGCCCCTGGATAACGCCCTTTTGCAGCCAGGAATCCGCCAGGCGTCCACAAGTTTCTTCAAACATGGTACTGTCCTCCATGATGTCACGTATGGTCTGCTCGGACACTTCTGTCTTGA
>JAFTDG010000136.1 GCA_017454325.1 Desulfovibrio sp.
ATGCGGCCATTGGAAATGGTCGTACCGGTCTTTTGCTCAATACGCGAGAACATCTGGGTAAACCACTGGCTCTGGCAGGCTTCCCAGAAGTCGCGGGCTGGTTCTCCGGGCACATGCTCAGCGTTCTCGGCCATGCGCAACAGTTCAGCCTTGCGTTTGGGATCTTTTTCAGTAGCAGCAGCCTCGCGAGCTTTTTCGGCATGGCGCTTAGCCCAAAGTACAATAGCGTCACAGACGATGATAACAGCTTCCAGGAAGGGACGTTTCTCGCAGTTATCCTTGCAGCTTAGAGGATCAAGAGCGGCCAATTTTTCTTCAGCCTCTTTTTTAATGCCGTTAAAGCCGCGCTTCAGAATTTTGCCATAATCATGCACCCACTGAATGGAGCTGCGGAACGATGCGGTCTCATTCACAATAAAGCGTGAGATCAGCCCCTGGGGATCATCATATGTCAGTTTGTGTACTTCTGGAGGAAGAGAGCGGTTCAAGTCCTCATGAAATGTCTTGCCCTTCCAGTAGGGAGCGATGTCATTGATGACGCGTTTTGCATCCTCAGGGGTGATAGTGGCAGGTGAGGTAGCGCGGGTGGGCAGGTCGCGAACAGCGATGTCAAGGAAGTCACCGTCCAGTTCAGGATACAGAATGCCATAACGTCCATCGCAGCCGGCGCGGCCCAGCAACAGTTGATCGTCCTGTACATAGACGGTCATGTTCTTGGCAATGTGCATAAGAGCTTTTGCCCAGCGCAATACCAGTGGTTGCCCTTCGGTCTCCTTCATGGATTCTGTAAAATAGAGTGCGCGCTCAATATCAATACGCGGTTTTTGCCCTTCAAATCGCTCCAGCAGCTTAAAAACCCTAGTATGTGTTTTACGAAATTTATCTTCTTTTCCTTCGATTTTATCTTGGAGCCGCTGCTCCTGAGGAGACCGGCAATCGCAAGTGACTGTGCTCATCATAATACTCCTGAAAGTTAGTGTTGCACGTGGGGCAAACACCCCCCACACGTTAAAAACATGCCTAATGCGCACAAATAAGCATAGAACATGCCATATTTTTAACTTATTAAAATAATTAATCTTTGAAAAAAATATTACATTTTGTTTTTCTAATCATCATATAGATACTGTACTATGTTGCTTTTTTGCATCAGTCAGGAGTGATTTTCGATAATTATGGTGTCAAACTAGTTGCAAATATGCATCACAGGTTTTGAGTTACCCTTAGAAAGGAACCAGATTATAGCAGAATGCGTAAATATAATTTATTTCACAAAGTAAAAATTTTCCTAATAGGGATATTTCTCACTTGTTGCAATTATGCGACTTTAAAAAATTTTTTATTCAGTCCATAGGAGATGCTTATCTGTAATATGCTGAAAATAAAGAAATTTTATGGGCATACCCTGTTGCCATGCCATTTAATTTCTGGCATATATAGTGCATGTACAAAAAATCACATACTAGGGAGCTAGGGCCTCCCTTGTGATTTTTTTGTTCTGCTCTTCAATACCTTTAACCAAACAGGAGTAGAGATGCGTAAACAATTTGGTGTGATCTTCCTTTCCCTGTGCATAGCCATCGGCGGCCTCGCCGGAAGCGCTATGGCAAAAGAAAAGCTCCAGATCCAAACCGCTCTGACCAACTCCTCTATCTACATGAGGACTCTGGAACGCTTTAAGGCCAATGTTGAAAAACTGTCCAAAGGCGAGCTGGAAGTCGAGCTTCTTGCCGCTGGCGCCATTGTTAAACCCTTTGAAATCTATGGTGCCGTAAGCGAAGGCTTGGTTAACGGTGGCATGGCCTGGACCCACTACAACTCCGGTCTGAACCCCGCTGGTACGCTGTTCTCCGCTCCCTGCGGCGGTATCGGCTATGGACTGGACCAAGCTTCTGTCATGGCCTGGATCTTCGAGGGTAACGGTGGCAAACTGCTTAACAGGTATTATCAGGAAGCCTGCAAGCAGGATATCGTGGCATTTGCCGTGCTGCCAATGGGCCCCGAAGCTTTTGGCTGGTTCCACAAAACCTACACTACGCTTGAAGAGATCAACAAGCTGAAATTCCGCTGCCCTCCCGGAGTACCTGCTGAAATCTTCAAAGAGATGGGCATGCCTGCCGTTTCCATGGGTGGCCCAGACATTATTCCCGCAGCCCAGAAGGGCGTCATTGACTGCGCCGAATGGATCGCTCCGGCGGAAGACATCGCCATGGGCTTCGATCAGATTTGGAAGCACCTCTATCTGCAGGGACTGCATCAGGCACTTTCCATCGGCGACGTTGTCATCAACAAGACATGGTATGACAAGCTGCCTGAAAACCTGCGTGCTATCCTGAATATTTGCCTGAAGCTGTGCGTTGTCGATCAGAACAATATGAACATTAAGCTGCATTCCGAAGCTCTCAAGAAGATGGTGGAAGGCGGCGTTGTTCTCGACCAGACTCCGCCCGAGTATTACAACGCCTTCATGAAGGCCACCCGTGCCGTGTTTGCCCGCTATGCTGCCAAGGACGCTTTCTTTAAGGAAGTCATGGACAGCGAAATCGCCTGGGCCAAGCTGACGGTGCCCTTCCAGATGCGCGCCAACGGCCTGTACTACACCCTTGCCAAGACAGCTATGGATGAAGGTCTAATCACCGACTACAAGAAGTAGTCATAACTGTGTCATAAGTTGCCCTTGGAGCCGGAGGGGGGATCGCCTTCCTCCGGCTTTTTGGAGGAAATATGGGATACACCTATGAACAGGCCATGGCACAAGTGCCATCCTGGGCTCATAAAATAATTACTTTTTTTGATGGTGTGAGCGGTTTCGTAGGTAAAGCCGCGTCATGGCTGTGTGTGCCCATGATTGCCTTTCTAATATGCGAAGTTTTCTTGCGATATGGCTTTAATAAGCCGACTGTATGGGCCAATGATTTGACCGTACTCTGTTATGGCATCATGTACATGCTGGCTTCCCCCTACTGTCTGCGCGACGGCGGGCATGTGCGCACCGACTTTTTTTACCACAGCTGGAGCGTGCGCACCAAAGCTCTTTCCGACATGGCACATTATATTTTTTTCTTCTATCCGGCACACATCATCTTTCTGTATGTGGGTTGGCAATATTTTGCCAGTTCCTTCGCCAAGCTGGAATCCTCTCCGGAAAGCAGCTGGGGCATGTGGATCTGGCCTGCCAAGGGTGCCATCGTCATCTATATCGTCCTCACGATGACGCAGGGCTTTGCGGAGCTCCTCAAATGCTGGTATCGGTTTAAAACCAAGGTAGACTTGTGGCATGACAGCCCCGAGGCCGATGTACACGATTCTTCTGCGGCTGAAAGCAAGCCCGAGGCATAAGGGGTTACGCAATGTCACATAACGAAATGCTTGCCATGCTGTCGCTCGTCGGCATGTTCGCTCTCTTCTGTTTTGGCTTCCCCATCGCCTACACCATGCTGTTCGCCGGCGTTCTTTTTGGATTTCTGGGCATAGGCTGGAAGCTGGTCACCTATCTGCTCACCGTACAGTTTTATCAGGTCATGAACGATTCCGTCATGGTGGCCATACCATTCTTTCTGATTATGGGGTATCTGCTTGAGGGCGCCGGCCTCATGGAGCGTCTCTTCTCCGCCTTCCAGAAACTCTTCGCCAAGCTGCCAGGTTCCCTGTATATGGCCGTCATCTCCACAGGAACGCTTTTTGCGGCGGCAACGGGCATCGTGGGTTCATCCGTCAATTTGCTCTGCGTGATGGCCGAACCAACCATGCGCAAGGGTGGCTACGATGTACGCATGGGCGCTGGCTCAATTGCTGCTGCCGGAACTCTGGGCATCCTCATCCCGCCGAGCATCATGCTCGTCGTGCTCGGCCCCATGGTAGGCGTGCCCGTCACAGACCTATTTATTGCGGCTGTTCCTCCAGGGCTTCTGCTGGCCAGCCTGTACATTCTTTATTCGCTGATAAAGTGCTCCATTTGGCCCAAGTACGGCCCTCCCCTTCCTCCTGAACTCCGCCCCAAGTCCGGCGGTGAAGTCATGAGGGAACTGCTTGTCGGTGCCATACCCCTGCTTCTCCTTATTCTTTCCGTGCTTGGCAGCATCATGTTCGGCCTTGCCACACCGACGGAGGCATCCGCCTGCGGTGCCTTCGCCTCCATCGTCATGGTCATCGCCTACCGCAAGTTCACATGGCGCAGCTTTGCCAAGGCCATGTTTGCCACTGCCAAGATGTCGGCAATGATCCTGATCATGATCGCCTCTTGCAACTTCTTTGGCGCCGTGTTCTCCCGCCTAGGCGGCGCAACATACCTTTCCAACCTTCTATTAAGCATGAATGTGCCCCCCATGGCCATGCTCTGCATGATACTCGTGATCATCTTTTTCATGGGCTGGGCCATGGAATGGATTCCCATCGTCCTCATCCTCATTCCGCTGCTACTGCCGGTTGTGGACGCCATGGGATATGACAAGCTATGGTTCTGCATGCTTGTTGCCGTTACGCTGCAAACATCGTGGCTCTCGCCGCCGGTTGCCCTGTCAGCCTATTTTATCAAGGGCGCATTACCGCACTGGAAACTTACCGATATCTACGCCGGCATGTTCCAGTACATTTGCTGCCAGCTTATAGGAGTCGGTCTGATTCTTGTCTTCCCGGAAATTCTCACCCTGCTTTCCAGGTTTGTTAAATAGGCACTGCAACTATGCGCACACTACTTGCCGAAAAACTCATAATCGGCCTTATCGCCGCCATGCTCCTCTTACCGGGAGCGGCGGCGGCCGTACCTTTGCTTCATGGATTTGAGTACGGCACCCCCATGTCGGTGATAGCAGAACGTGAGGGTGCCGTCCTTGGCCAAGAAGCCTATAAAGACAATGTGTTTTTCAAGGGTGTGCAATGGGCAGGATACACCTGGACGGCGCAATGCTATTTTTCTGCAGTAGGACTTAATGGGGTAACGCTGTATTCAGCCTATTCCCGACAGCTGCTCAATCGGGTGACTGCCCATCTGAAGGAACAAAAATTTCAGCTGCTGGGAATGATCATAGACGACAAAGCACTGGATATGATCAGCCTGGTCAAGTTAGGTGGCATCGAGTCCTTCCAGAAGCGCTTTCACGAGCTTACAAGTGACAAGGTTCCGCAAAAAATCAGCTATGAATGGTTTGACGGGAATAAAATCCCTCAGGATCAGCTGAACAACACAGCATCACTTGGTCAGTTGCTCATGCTTGTTCCCATGGATACAATGCAAATTGAAATCACACAGAGCGCAACTGGAGAAAAACTGGAGAACAGCATGCTGGCCATTCATTTCTCCTTTCCGGTGATGGATGCAATGAAAAAAAAGTAACTGAACGTATTGTTTGCAATACCACCCAATATTCCAACGATACCTTTGTGCATTATGGTGAATATGTAGCTCCACCGTTTGCACATAACCTCTACCTTTATCAGTCAGGAGACGCTATCGTATGAAATGCATTGATTTCCGCTTCCGCCCCAACACGCCTGAGATAATTGACGGCATCAAAAACAGCTCTATGTTCAAGGCAGCCTGCAAGGCCATCGGCTTTGATGCGCGTAAACCACAACCCCTCGCTGACATCGTGAAAGATCTTGACAGCATGGAAGTGGAACTGGGCGTCATCACCGGACGCGACTGCGAAACCACATATGGATTCCCTGCCAACAATGGAAGCGTGCTTGAATTTTGTCGTGCCTATCCCAAAAAGTTTGTGGGATTCTGGGGCATTGATCCACACAAAAAGCGTGCAGCCCTGGATGAAATGGAAAAAGTCGTCAAGGAATACGGCATGAGGGGCATTGCCATTGACCCCTATCTTGCCCACATTCCCGCCTCTGAAGCACGCTTCTATCCCCTCTATACCCGCTGCTGCGATTTGAACATTCCCGTGTTCATTACCATGGCTCCACCGCCGCAGGTACCTGGCGCCATACTGGAATACGCTGACCCGCGTGATGTAGACAAAGTTGCACGCGATTTTCCTGAACTCACGATCATCATGAGTCATGGCGGGTATCCATTTGTCAATGAAGCCATCTACACCTGCCTGCGCAACGCCAACGTATATATGGATATTTCCGAATATGAGCGGGCCCCCATGATTGATATCTATGTACGTGCCATGAATGACCTCATCAGTGATAAGGTCATCTTTGCCAGTGCGCACCCCTTTGTGGAACTGCGTGATGCTCTGGAAGCCTACAAGGCTTTCCCACTCAAGGAAGACGTACGTCGAAAGGTTATGTACGAAAACGCAAAACGCGTTCTTGGATTAGCATAGCCGCAGAATGAGATATTCCTCTGGCGTCAGGCCATAAAAAGTTAATGTAACACATTAATAAAGGGCACGCGATACATACCGATGTGCCCTTTTTTCAACACAATTTTTAACACTGGAGCGGCATATGCCCTTGACAGTTGGATGCATTGGATGTGGCAACAAGGGAAGTGCCATCTTGGCGGGGCTTGCCCGCAAAGGGGGATATGTACTTTGTGGCTATAACCGCAGCCAGGAAAAGATGTATCCGCTAGAGAAACTGGGAATCCAGCGTCTGGAAAGCCCTATTGCTGTGGCAAAGACAGCAGATATACTGGTACTGGCTGTAAAACCCTATCAGATAGAAGCCATACTGCAGGAGCTACATGAAGGCCTTAACAAAAATACGGTTCTGGTTTCAGTAGCTGCTGGCATTGGGCGTGAGCGCCTTGCGAGGGCTATAGATAACGCATGCCCGGTTGTACGCTGCATGCCCAATACGCCTGCTCTGGCAGGCAAGGGAGTCTTTGCCCTCTGTTTTGAAGACCCAACATTATCTGGTACACAAATAGACACTATCCGTACCCTTTTTTCTGCATTGGGCTTGTGCATAGATATGCCGGAAAGCAAATTCACTGCATTTTCCGCTCTGATAGGTGCTGGACCGGCATACGTTTTTGCCATGATGCAGGGCATGGTTCAGGCCGGTGTAACACTGGGCTTCCAGCATAGTGAAGCCCGGGAGATGGTAACCGCCTTATTTGACGGTTGCGCTGCCATGGCTGGCAGCAGCACAACGCCACTCATGCAGCTGCGCGATGCGGTATGTTCCCCGGGAGGATTAACCATAGCCGGCGTCAACGTGCTTGACAGGGCAGGTCTGGCTGGTTTGCTTGTTGAAGCCGTTCTTGCAGCAAATATACGCGGAAAAGAAATGGAAGCGTAGCTATACCTCCCAGTTTTCCAAAGGCAATGCCCGGCGTGCATACCCCCCCCGGGCGTTGCCAGTGTCGGAAGGCGTAACTATCTATCCTTTACTGATCCAACCGTATGTCCAACGACATGCGATCCTGCGACAAAATGAATCTCGAACGGGCCTTCTGGCTCAGGTCAATGACAATACGTGTTTTCTTGCCTTCCTTGCCCAGACGCACATTGGTAACAACTGCATTCTTGGGTACCCCCGGGGCCTTGATCTTCCATTCGCCATCCAGATCAACAACCATACGGTTGGGATTACTCAATTCCATGCTTTTATAGCTAATGGGCGTACTGGCTATAAGCCGTACCGTGGCACCCTTGTCGCGCGCAAAAACGACAAATTTTGTAATAGCATTCTGCTGTTCGGTATTCTTTTTTATATCCTGTTGCGCCACATTTGATGGTGCGGGCTGGCTTACAGAGGGCGCTGGTTGCGGACCAGGCTTGTCAGGCTTGCTTGCAGTAGCGGAAACAGATGTTCTTTCAGGTTTGGATACAGGTACACTGCTGCTTTCTGTTTTCGCCGGTGCTGGCGGTTCAGAGGGCTGCGGAACAGGTGCAACAACGCCCATGGAAACAACAGGTTCGTCATGCCTTGCCTGACTCTCAGGCAGAATATCCCTCACAGGTGTCTGGATGGTGGGTGCAGGGGACGGCGTAAGGGCAGGCGCGGCATTTTTGTCTTCGCTGGCTGTTGTCAACGAAGGCAGGGGCGTCTCAATAGGTGCAGTCGGTTCTGTTATAGTTGTGAGCGCCGGAGCCTGATCAGGCTTGCGTAGCCGCTCATTAAGCATGATCAGTACCATGCCTAACACACAGACTGCCAAAAGAAGGCTGAGAAATATTTTATTCATTCCACAAGGCTCCTGCTCTTGCAATCAACGTATGCTGTCATTTACTACGAACCGGTTTTGGGACAAGCCCTTTCTGCTGTTGGGCAAGGATATGCGAGAGCAGCTTTGTATAGAGCGGTTCTTCGTGATCCATGTCCATAGCAGCTCGTATCTGCACTGCGGCTTCATCGTACTGTCCAAGGGCACAGAGAATGCGAGCCAAGTTGAAACGTGCGTGATCATCTTCCGGGGCAAGCTCTACCGCTTTGCGGTTGAAAAGCAAAGCCAGGCCCGGCTGGAAATTCTGCCGCAATCGCACACCAAAATCGCGAAACATGTGTTTATGTGCTGGCACAATCCCTTCTGTAGTTCCAGCTATCTGTTCCAGCGCCAGCATGGCAGCTTTGCGTTCTCTGGGGCGTTTAAGCCGGAGTAATGTCTGCCGAAATGTTTCACGCATGTGGGATTCCAGCACCTTTGCCTTGCGGACAGCCTCAAGATCATACGCCCTGTGTGCTGCTTGCTGCTTTGCCCTTGGCGAGGAAAGCTCTGTTGTACCTTCGTTTGCAGATGCAAACGGTTCAGATGAGGAGCGTTTTGCTCTCGATTCTGCCGATGTATCCTGCGCTGGCATTTCGCCAGACTGACGCACAGACAGAGCTTCCAAAAAACTGAGATCAGGTACAACAACCGGCACTGCAAGTAGCGACGGTTCATACATGAACTTTTGCGTAAATGTACGCCTGTCAACAAACTCCGCCTGAGATACGGGCTTAAAGGAAGCATCGAGTTCTTGCACCGCATACGCATCACCTGGAAGCTCCCAGACAAAGTAATGCCTTTTATGCTGCTTCTCGCCTGCTGTATCAGCAATAATTGAATAGACGCCAGAAAATTTGGATCGACGCATGCACGAAATGTACATCATTCACGCCCAATGTCTATAGATAGTTTCAAGACAAAGTGCAAATATGTCTAACATATTGAAATAAAAAAAATTATTCAAAAACACTTCCCTGAAACGTCAATTCACATTATTCTCTCACTGGGAGATAACGTATGAACAAAAACTATCATGCTAGCCTCAGGGCAACTTCCGACCGCCGCGCTCCAAAATTCTTTATGAGACGCCGCTGGCGTGAGAAGCTGCGGGCATACAGTAATGAGCTTATCGAACAGAAATTCCATCTTGATCTTGAACAGGAACAACAGGCAAATAACAGCACACCGGATACGACAAGGCGCGAAAAACCTATACTGACCAGGTTCACAGCACCTGTACTTCATCCCGAGGCTAATGCTGCCAAAGACAGAAACAGTTTTTTAGGTAAAAAAGAAGAAGTTGCTGCTTGGGCCTCTGCGGAACAAAAGCTGCTACGCAGGGAGTTTGAGCGCATCAAAATGCAAGAAGCGCGCAGGGCAAACAGCAAGAATGAGGAACAAAAGCCGAGGGATAACTCACATAAAACTACGATGTCGTGCATACGTGAGCTGGTACAGGGGCTGTTGCTTTTACACGAGCAGAAATATGCTGACATCCACAGGGGAAGACCCCCAAAAATGGTTGGCTATATAAACACCTCCATGCTCAAGCCCAAACATAGCCGTCAGTTACGTGATTTCCTGTACATAGGCATAAACATAAATAATATTTATGTGGATCACGGTGCCTCTGGCAAAGATTTCGACCGTGTTGAGTACCGACGTATGTGCCAGGGGTTACGTATGGGTGATATTCTTGTCATCCACAACCTCAACCGTTTAGGCACCAACTGCATTGAGGTATTGCATCAATGGCAAAAAATGAAAGCGCGGGACATTAGCATTGTGTCGCTGGACATGCCCCATTTGCTGCATAATGATCGCAGATATACGTCTAGTGAAGTCATGTATAGCCGCTTCAAGCTTATGATACGCAGCTTTGAAGCCGAAAAGGAACGTCTGAACATACTTAAGCGCAAACAGCAGATCCGTGACATTATCAGAAAGGCCACCAAGAGGAAGGGACGTCCCACAAAGCCGTTGCCCAAGGGCTTTAAGGCAGCTCTGGCACGCTATCAGAAGGGGGAATACAGCGGTGTCATGGCGGCGTTTTTTTGTAACATGCCATGGTCGACCTTCTACCATAAGGCACAGATCATAATGCAGGACGCTGCTGATTTAGCTCCAGATGACCTGACCTAGGTCTGGCTGCCCATGTCACCCTAAATTATTATGCCCTTTTTTGATAACATATCCCTGCTGTCACGGCGCTGTTTCACATCCTTGTGTGGCGGCATGCCGAACAATCGTTTATAATCGCGATTGAACTGGGGGGCACTTTCATAGCCTACAGCTCGTGCGGCGTCCACTGCCCGTTCGTGTTCTGCCAGCATGAGCCGTTGCGCTTCGCAGAGACGCAGTTGCTTAACGTACTGCATGGGACTCAGGCCTGTGAGTCGCTTAAAATATCGATGCAGCGTTGCCGCTGACACTTTGGAGCGTCTAGCAATGTCGTCAATACTTATGGGGTTTGGCAGATTATCATGCAGCCAGTCCATGACGTTAGCGATGGCTGTGCCATGCAGCCCTTGGGTATTCAACTGGCGCAGAAGGTTCCCATAGGGGCCGACCAACAAATAATAGTGCAGTTCACGCATGATCATAGGAGCAAGCACCGTAATGTGCTCCGGCCTGTCTAACAAACGTACGAGACGCAACAATCCATCCAACAGTTGAGGCGGAGTATCTGCTACCGCTACTGCCTCACACTCTCCGGCAGCTATGCGAACATCATTAGGCATTGAATAGGAAAGATCATTAATCAGCGATGTGTCCAGATAGAAAAAAATGGACAAGAAAGGGCGTTCGGAGGTAGCTGGCAAGGTCTGGTATGAGGCAGGCATGCCTATGCCTGCCACCAAACATTGCCTTTCTGCATAGATGTATTCATGTGCACCGAAAAACGAATGCTTGCTCCCCTGAATAATAAAGGCAGCAAGAGGATGTTCATAACAACGCCCGGAATGCGATGACGCCTCACGGCGCAGCAGCATGAGGCCGTCTATGGCTGTGGAGTAGTCGCCAGGTTCAGGCAGCCGACGGACAAGCAATTCTTTAAGTTGTACGTTGATACGGACAGACTCAGCGCGTTCATCCTCTGTCATGACTGTTACATCCGCACCAGTTCATATGTTCCGTTGCCCATGCCAAAAATTTCCATAAATTCTAGCTGACGCAATCCCTTGCGTGACTCAATGCGCTCTACCAGTGCTTTCCTGTGTTGTTCCGACATGGCGTAGACCAAGTCTACCGAGGCCCGCTCAACGGCGGCAAGGTCTGTGGAAGCCAGAATGCCGAGGTCGGGACACTCAGGCTTAGCTGCGCTCATTCCGGCACAGTCGCAATCCACGGACATGTTCATAAGCAAATTGATGTAGCAGATACGTGGTGCAAAATGTCCCACCACTGCTTTGGCCGCTTCAACCATATGTTCCTGAAATAATTCACCTCGTATCCAGCCGTCGCCATGCTGCTCGCGTTTGCCACGCGGTGAGGCGCAGCCGATGGCAATGTTCTTAAGCGAGCCTCCATAACCGCCGCTGGGATGGCCTTTGAAATGTGTGAATACAACCATAGAGTCGTAATTAAGCAAATGGCTGCCCACATGGACTTCACGTAAATGATTGCCTGGCGTGAACGGGCCAATAACTCCTGGTTTACCCCATGTTTCGTCAAAAAATTCTTTGGCTCCAGGAACCGGTAAGGCCACGTCTCCGTCGGCGTCCATAATGTCTACGGAACTAAACGTCCAACCATTTTCTGCAAGCAGTTTGCGATGTCCTTCTGTCGTGCTGCGAGGACCAGGATAGAGGACATTACATTCAACAATAGTGGCATGAGGAATGTATTCTACCAGCGCCCTCGGCAACTCCCTAGGAGGCAGATTAGGTGCACCGGGCTCTCAGGTGTGCAGTTTGATGGCTACCTTGCCAGAGATATCGCCGCAAACCTTGTCATAAATTCTCAACAAATTAGCTGGAGTTATGGTCGGACAATACCAGACTTTGTTTTTTGCCGCGCTGTCCTCTGCGGCATGGACATCAGATGGGGGAAAATGGCTACCCAAGGCTGCTACGCCAAGAACGGTAGCTCCCGCCTTGAGAAATCCCCGCCGGGTAATATCATCAGAATCGCACATATAACCTCCTTGACTGTAATGATACTACTACACCATTCTTGCTGATACGACCAAATAATTTTTCTTGCAAATTTATTGCAACTGACATGGATAATTGCAAGAAACAAGCAACTTTATTCCATTGCAAAGAGCGATTGAGCAGCGTATTCTAAATAATAGAAACAACTAACAGGAGTCACCATGCGCTGTACCAAACTGAGTACAACTGATATCAAAATTTCACGCATCTGCATGGGGTGTAAGGATAATAAGGAGGATCACCATGCCCGTTATCACCTTTGAAGCAGCACGATTGCGTATAGAGCAAAAACAACAACTTGTGGCGGAGTTCACAGAGACTGCCGCACGTATAACAGGTCTCCCAAAGGAAACCATTTTTGTTTTTCTGAAAGAGAACAACGCTGATAATGTAGGCGTAGGGGGTGTGCTACTTTCGGAAAAACATAGCAAAATTGAAGTATAAAATACGGAAGAGGATAGCTATGCCGTTTTCTCGTCGTGCCGCTTTGAAAACCCTGGCACTGTCGGGCGTAGGCGCAGTCTTGGGTATACGGGCAAAAGCTGCCGAATCTCCGAGCATTCGAGGACGGTTACGCCTCATCTGCGTCGAGGAACACGTCTCAAACAGCAATGTTGTCCGAGAGACTATGCCGGAGATGCTGCGTCAGGCTCCATACCTTGTTGACTGGGGCAAGGACGTTACTGATAAAGGAGAGGAAGACCCTAGCCGTCCGCGTGTTATTGCCGCCAGAGATTCCTTGCGCAAACTCATGGATATTGATGCGGGCCGCCTGCGGGACATGGATACCCACGGCATCGACATACAGGTACTGTCCTACGCGGCCTCACCACATCTTGTTTCCGGTCAGGCGGGTATTGACCACTGCGCCAAGGCCAATGACGATCTAGCAGCATCCGCTGCACGGCATGCAAAACGTTTTGTCGCCTTCGCCACCTTGCCTTGGCAGGAGCCGGAAGCGGCGGTGAAGGAACTAGAGCGCTGTATCGGCCAGCTCGGCTTTCGGGGAGTACTGCTCAACGGTCGACCTGGTGATACATTTCTGGATGACATACACTACCGACCTGTGCTTGATACGCTCAATACCCTGCGTGTACCGCTTTTCCTGCATCCCGGTCTTCCTCTGCCGCAGGTGCGCAATGCCTATTATACTGGATTCAACCGCGAGGTAAGTGGTCGTCTGTCCATGTTCGGCTGGGGCTGGCACAACGAAGAAGGCGTACAACTCGTGCGTCTGCTACTTTCTGGAGTGTTCGACAAACTACCACAGCTTCGGATCATCAGCGGACATTGGGGCGAACTTGTTCCCTTCTTCCTGCAACGGTTGGACGACAGCATCCCGCAAGAAGCCACCGGATTGCGCCGCAGCCTGACGGAAACCTTTAGGGAACATGTTTATGTGACCCCCAGCGGCATGACAAGCCTACCGCATTTTCTCTTTGTGCGTGAAATTATGGGCATAAACAGATTGTTATTCTCCGTAGATTATCCATATCTTTCCCTGAACGGTGCACGGGCCTGGCTGGAGAATCTGCCTGTGAGTCATGAGGAGAAGGAAAAATTCGCCTGCCGTAATGCTGAAGCTCTATTACGCCTATGACATGGGGGGATTATGTGTGATAAAAACATGTTTGTAGCAATAATTGCTACACTTATTCTGTGTTCCTTAAATATTTCTCCGAGTTACGCTGCGGAAAAGCAACCTGTCGTACGTATGGCGCATATCGTTGTTAAGCCAGGTATGAGGGATGCCTTCATTGCTGCTGTAACTGAAGGGATGCGCACTTCCGTTCAGGTTGAACCGGGGGTACTTGCCCTCTATTGTGTGGCAGATAAGGAACACCCAGACAAATTAATATTTTTTGAAATATACGCCAGCGAGAAAGCCTATCAATCACACCGCGCCACGCCACACTTCAAGAAATACATTAAGATAACAAAGGATATGTCCATCTCCAAATCACTGCTGGAAACAATGCCCGTGGAATTACAGGACAAGTGGCACCAAGGGAATTGAAATTGAGCGGATACAAAAGTCCATAATTAGCTTCACGGCATCGCAGGACGGGCACAGCGGAGTGCTAGACATGTATAAAGGGATTAACGGCCGTTAAGACTCGGCAACGGGGTATTTACATACTATAATCAAATAAAACGGAACCTGTCTATTGATGTCAAAGCACACGACTGACAATGCGACAGGCAGCAGTAGCTCCACTACTCCCAAACATACGTTCAAGGGCAGGCCAGTTTGATTATTGACCTGCCCTTTTTCTTTCGCATTACGGCTTCTATAGGTAGCTGCGGTCTTGGGACGGTTACTCTGCCGGGGGCTGCTGTGTGCTCACAGGTTTGGCAAAAAGGGGTTTGATATCGTTCTGCAGGCAATTACAAAAGCCAGAGGCAAGGCCTTGTACGCCACCCCATATCGTCTTGATGCAAAGAACAAACAATGAAAAAAGAAAAACGGTTCCCCAGGCAATGCCATGCCGGTAATGCCAGGCTTCGCTGTTATACCCGGTTTCCATATACTTTTCATGCGCAGCAGTATTATCAGCCATTGTCCCTCCCTTGTCTTCGTATACACTAGACAAACGTCTGCACAAAATCTTACCCATACCCCATAGTGAGTCAAGGCTTTACATGCTCCCAATGTACACAAAAAAGCCTAATGTGCAGCCCATGCCCCTTCCACATCAAGACCGGTGAGCCGGCGTCGCAACATATCCAACGCATGGCTGGTTGCAAGACGCCGGGTGCGTTCTCTGCCAAGGTAACGTCCCTGAGGCTGTAAAATACGGAGCCATGTATGTGTGCTGTCGCTCAAAGCTATATACACAAGACCTACTGGTTTTTGCAAAGAGCCCCCACCCGGGCCAGCAATGCCAGTTATGGCCATACCATACGTCGCGCCGCTCTGTTCCCGTGCCCCCCTGGCCATAGCAGTTGCTGTCACTGAGCTTACAGCGCCATGCGTGTCAAGTATATGTTCCGGCACTCCCAACAGACGTTTTTTTGCCTCATTGGCATAGGTCACAAAGCCGTATCCAAATACCTCTGACGCGCCTGGCCTGTCTGTAATGCGTTTTGCCAGCAGCCCCCCAGTACAGGATTCTGCCGTGGACAGCGTTTCCCTGCGCTGCAGCAATGCTGTTACAACCACGTCTTCCAGGCTGTCCACATCGACACCGTAAACGACATCTCCAAGCATGGTGCGCACCTGAGCAACAACGGGTGCAGTCATTGCCTGAGCCGCAGATGCTGTGCTGGCCTTGGCCGTAACACGGACATACATTTCCATGTCGCCGGCATAGGTGGCTACCGTGGGATTGGCACAGCCTGTAAGCGAAGTAAGTTGCAATGCAGCCACCCCTTCACCAATGCCAAAGGTTTTTACCATGCAGGAATGGATAACCTCGTTATGCAGCTCCTGCAAAAAAGGAACAGCATAGGTGCGCAGCATTGGCAAAAGTTCCGCCGGCGGACCAGGCAGCAGTAAAATAAAACGTCCCTTCCCTGCAGGAACGGCACAACCAGGTGCGGTGCCAACGTCATTGGGAAAGGCGACAGCCCCTTGCGGCAGCATAACCTGCTTGTACTGGTTGGCTGATATAGGACGATCACCGAAATATGCACGCAACCGAATCAGACTGTCTGTATGTTCTTCCAATGGCAGACCAAGTACCTGAGCTACGGTTTCCTTGGTCAGATCATCTTCTGTTGGCCCAAGACCACCAGTGGTGATAACGATCTCTGAACGCCCAAGAGCATCTGCTATGGAAGTTGCCAAACGTCCCCTATTGTCTCCAACAGTGTGCACTTGCAAAAGATCCAGGCCAAGGGTCGCGAGTTCACGTGCCACATATGCTGCATCAGCATTGATCGTATGGCCAAGCAGCAACTCCGTTCCCACAGAAAGTATTTCAGCCTGCATAGTTATATCCTCTATAGTGCTCTCTGACTGCTGCAGAGAACAGCGGTAACGGACAGGGAAAAACTTTACATGCACATAAACTTTTTGGCACGTTTGTAATGTAAAAAAGGGAAATATGGGCAGCAGAGAAAGGCTGAATGCTCTGCCTCTGCTGCCTCTAGCTACATGGTATTGTCTCGCCTGCCAATGCAAAAGTAGGCAAAGCCGCGTTGTGCCATAGCAGTTGGTGAATAAAGATTGCGGCCGTCAAACAGAAGCGGCGCTGTCAGCAGATTTTTGATCCTATCAAAATCAGGATTGCGGAATTGATTCCACTCTGTAATCACTAGTAGAGCCTGTGCATCCTTGCAAACAGCATACTGGTCATCAATAATCTCCACCAGCGCATTATTTTTGAAAATACGGCGGGCATTGTCAGCTGCCACGGGATCAAAAGCACGTATGCGCATGCCGGCTGCGGTAAGCTCATTGATAATATCAATGGCAGCGGCCTCGCGCATGTCATCGGTGTTGGCCTTAAAGGCAAGCCCCCATAAAGCCAGAATTTTGTCCTGTACTCCACCCTGTGGAGAAAAATAATCGCGAATGCGCTGAGCCATATGCCTCTTTTGGCGTGCATTCACATTCTCCACTGCTTGCAACAGCTCCGAATGGGCACCGGATGCCTCGGCGGTGTGAATAAGCGCCTTGACGTCTTTGGGAAAGCATGATCCCCCATAGCCGACGCCAGGATAGATAAACTGGTAACCAATACGGGAATCCGAACCAATACCGTTGCGTACATCGCGCACGTCTGCCCCTACATGTTCACAAATTCCGGCAATTTCGTTAATGAAGGAAATTTTGGTCGCAAGCATGCAGTTGGCGGCATATTTTGTCATTTCTGCGCTGCGCACCCCCATGACAATCACTTTGTCGCGCGTACGCGCAAATGGCGCGTACAGCTCACGCATGATTGCTTTTGCCTGTTCGGATTCTGTACCGATCACGACTCTGTCCGGCTTCATAAAGTCGGCAATAGCATCGCCCTCTTTTAAAAATTCCGGATTGGACACCACATTGACGGTATAAGATACACCACGCGCAGATAATTCCTTGAGGATAAGCGTACGCACTTCATCTGCAGTCCCCACAGGCACGGTTGACTTGTCTACAACCACCAGATCATTTTGCATGTGTCGGCCTATTTCGGCGGCAACCTGGCGTACATACTGCAAGTCACACGAACCATCCTCCTGAGGAGGCGTTCCCACACAAATGAATGCACAATCAGCCCCGAGGAGACCATCTTCAAGCCGTGTTGTGAAGGTAAGGCGTCCATCAGTCCGGCTACGGCGAACCATGGGTTCAAGCCCTGGTTCAAAAATGTGCACATGACCGGCGTTCAGCTTGTCCACAATCGTTGGGTTAACGTCAACACACGTCACACTGTTACCCATTTCTGCAAAACAGGCTGCACTAACAAGGCCTACATATCCGGTTCCAATGATGCACAGTTTCATAGCAAATTCTCCGTAACGCCCGTCATCACCTTGACGCAGCAAGGTCGAATGGAGCAATATGTAAAATATTGTTGGATGTTATGCTATTTTTTTTTCAGGGGCAACCTACTGACCTCCTCCACAATGCAGCATGATCATTGGCCTTGGTACGGATATTACGGAACTAGCGCGAATAAGCACTGCCTACGAGCGGTTCCGGGAGCATTTCTTGCGCAGAATACTCACAGACCGGGAGCGCACTCTATTACCTGCAAATCCTACAGCGTATATCGCCGGTCGCTTTGCGGCCAAAGAGGCTGCCGTAAAAGCACTAGGCACAGGATTTAGCATGGGTATCGCGTTCACACATATTGAAGTTCTCCGTACCCCGCAAGGGCAGCCACTGTTGCATCTGCTGGGGCCAGCCCGAACACGGGCGGATATGCTTGGCGTACGTACAAGCCATGTATCCATAAGTCATGGCCGCGATACGGCTGTGGCAGTTGTTATACTGGAGGCTTAGTCAATGCTTGATTCTCTTGCACGCTATTTTCCTCCCCTCCCTCTGCCCAGGGAAATGCACTTCTGGGATGCACAGGCCATAAGCCTCGGCCTTCCAGAGGAAATATTGATGGAAAACGCCGCGCACGCTGCTCTTGACGTTCTAAAAACATACTGCCCACATCTAACAGGACAGAATATCCTGCTTCTTATGGGGGGAGGGAATAACGGCGGCGATGCCGCCTGCCTTGCACGACTTCTGCTTGATGCGGGAGCAAGGCCGCAGGTACTACATACCCGCCCCCTAAGCCAGTACAAAGGGGCTTCGGGAAAACATGTACGCATAGCCCGTAGCTGTGGAGTCCCCTTTCAACGCCATACAGCCGATCTGAATAAATTCCAGCCAGACATTCTTATTGATGGTCTGCTTGGAACGGGTTTTCACGATGTACTTCGTCCCGATATGCTGCAACTGATTCGTGCCGTGAATGCCCTTAATGTTCCCTTGGTGCTGGCACTGGACATTCCTTCAGGGCTGCATGGCATATCCGGAAGACCCATGCCAGAGGCTATTCAGGCTACGGCCACCGTAACCTTTCAGGCCGCTAAACCAGGTCTGCTGATGCCTACTGCGACTTCCTGGACAGGCCACATTCACATACGCGATATTGGCATTCCAGCCCGAACACGCTCTGAGGCCCCATGTTCTCTCTATCTTGCTGATGGACACTGCCTTTATCCACTAACACAGTGCAAGCCTCAGGCCTTTAAGAATTTGTACGGCCATGTTCTCGTTGTGGGTGGCGTTTCCGGGTTTGGCGGTGCAGCTCATTTGGCAGCACGTGCTGCCATACGTTCCGGCACGGGCCTTGTCACCGCTGCTGCACCTGCCTCGGGCCTGCCTGATATCAAAAATGGCTGGGCCGAAATCATGACCCTTGCCTTACCATCAGATCTCGGGAACAAGTGGCCAAAGATTCTGCCTAGGGAATTCATCACACGCGTACAACGATGTACATCACTTGTAGTGGGGCCTGGCATGGGACGTGGGGAAGATGCCCTCATATTTCTTACCGCTCTGCTGGATCTGCCACATCGTCCCCCCACAGTTTTTGATGCAGATGCCCTCATGCTCCTTGCACAATCTCCCAGCCTGCTTGAGCGCATTACGGTGAAAGATGTACTGACCCCCCACCCAGGTGAAGCGGCGGCCCTTCTTGACTGCCGCGCCTCTGATGTTCAACTGGAACGTCTGGAGACGCTGCAACGATTATGCGCACGCATCCCAGGGGTTATTGTGCTCAAAGGTGCCGGAACGCTCGTGGGACAGAAGCAGGGGCCTGTGCTGCTATGCCCCTATGACATACCGCAGCTTTCTATTGCCGGAGCAGGAGATGTGCTGGCAGGTTGCCTTGGTGGCCTGCTTGCCCGCTGCACCATGACTGAACCGGTAGATGCCACTCCGTATGCTTTCCTGCGCTATGCGGGGCAAGCAGTTGCTCTGCACGCGCTTGCGGGGAAACATCTGGGCACACAATGGCCCTTGCGAGGGAATACACCTTCAGAACTTGCGGATAGCCTGCCTGTGGCATTAGCCGCCTCTGCGTTGCAACTACCAACTGAAGACACATTGCCATGGCCCCGATAATACTGCCTGATATAGCAGCTACGCAACGCTTTGGGACTCTGCTTGCACATTGTATAACACTTTGCGGACCAACTGCTCTGTTTCTGCACGGCCAGCTTGGCAGTGGCAAAACGGCACTGACGCGATCAATGGTAGAGGCTCTTCCGGGTGGCAACACAGCCGAACCGGCAAGCCCTAGCTTTACCCTGTGTAATCGTTATCCCACCAGGCCTGAGGTATTGCACTGTGATCTCTACCGCTGCCAAGCCAATATCCCCGATGAACTCCTTGACGCGCTTGATGACATACGCATGCTAGTTGTTATAGAGTGGGGAGAATATCTGCCTACCTCAGAGTTGCCGCAAGATTATCTGGACATTACCCTTCAAGCATGCGAAAAAAAACGACTGCTGACCTTACAGGCCTGCGGCCCCGTGGCAACGGTCTTGCAGAATATGCTTCTTAACATGTGGTCCGAAAAAAACGCTTAGGCGTTTTTTCTCTGGCAACAACCACAAAAGACTTGCTCATATGGAAACAAGCATGAAGATCCTCGTACAAAAGTTTGGCGGCACCTCTGTGGCAGGACTGGATTGCATGAAAAGGGTGCGTGAAAAAGTACAGTCTGCCATGGCTGACGGGTATAAAGTCATTGCCGTGCTCTCTGCAAGAGCCGGAGATACCAACAAGCTCGTTGCACTTGCCAATGAATGGTCCCCAAGCCCTGACCCCATGGAAACTGATACACTTCTTTCTACAGGTGAACAGGTTTCTATAAGCCTTTTCACCATGCTGCTCAAAGATGCAGGCATCAACGCCCGGTCACTGCTGGGCTGGCAGATTCCCATAACCACAGACAGCGACTTCGGGCGCGCGCGCATTCGTGCTATCAACAGCGATGCTCTATATACATTTCTCAATGAGTATGACGTCCTTGTTGTTGCCGGTTTTCAAGGCTGCACAGAGGACGGTCGCATAACAACCCTGGGACGGGGAGGCTCTGACACCTCCGCTGTTGCGCTGGCAGCGGCACTCGGATCCGCAGAGTGCCATATCTACACAGACGTGGACGGTGTATATACTACAGATCCCAACATCTGTTCCACTGCCAGAAAAATGGATCGGGTTGCCTACGAAGAAATGCTTGAGATGGCGAGCATGGGGGCGAAAGTGCTGCACATTCGTTCCGTTGAATTTGCCAAAAAATATAAAGTACCAGTACGCGTGCGCTCAACATTCAGTGATGATCCCGGCACGCTTGTCACTCAGGAGGACTCCACCATGGAAGCCGTACTTGTTTCAGGCATCGCATACGACAGAGATCAGGCCCGCGTGACCCTTCGCGACCTACCGGACGTGCCCGGCACAGCAGCAGCCGTCTTCGGACCACTATCTGAAAAGGGTATTCTGGTGGATATGATTGTCCAAAATACCAGTCAGGACGGCCATACAGACATAACCTTCACCATATCGCGCAAAGATTTGCAGCAAACACTAAAGATTATGGATGAAGTGATGCACAAAACCGGTGCTTCAGAAGTGCTGCACGATGTCAGCGTTGCCAAGGTCTCTGCCATCGGAGTAGGCATGCGCAACCACTCTGGAGTGGCTGCGCGTGCATTTGCAGCCCTGACGCAGGAAGGTATCAATATTTTGATGATAAGCACTTCTGAAATAAAGATTACCCTTCTTATTCAGGAAAAATATTTGGAACTTGCAGTGCGAATCCTGCACGATACCTTTGGTCTGGACTGGGATCTTGGCTGACATACCACTGCCGCTGCTGTCACCGGTATGCGCGGAGGAGAGTGGCCAGAAACTTCTACAGTTTCTGCAACGCCGTCTTGCCCTTCCATCCCCCCTGCTGCACCGCTGGATACGTACAGGTCAGGTACGGCGCAATGGCGCCCGGTGCAAGCCTTTTGAACGAATTGCAGCAGGGGATTTGATTCGTTTACCGCCTTTTGCCAATAGAATGGCTGGAATACAGCCTTCGAACCGCAAGGAGCAGCATACAGAATTATATCTCCCCTTGCCTCCCAAGATAGGAGAAGATGGAGATTTATGGGCATTTAACAAGCCTTCTGGTTTGCCAGTGCACCCTGGAACAGGGCATGGTGACAGTCTGTGGACACGATTGACAACCCACTTCCAGAATGCTCCATTCTGTCCGACGCCGGTACACAGACTGGACAAAGATACGTCTGGTGTACTCTTAACGGCGTTTTCTTATGAAGCCTTGGCCGCAGCGCAAAATGCCATACGCCGTGGCACAATTGTCAAAGAATATGTGGCTTGGGTGTCTGGACGCTGGCCGTTTACCGAACCGCTTCGGTTAGAGCATACACTATGCAAGAAACGCGTTGGCGGGTATGAAAAAATACACGTTAATGCTGCCGTCACAAGTGGACGGCAAGCACACTGTGTGGTGTGCCCTCTAGATGTCTGCACACAGGAAAGCCTCGTTTTAGTACGTCTTCTGACAGGACGAACACACCAGATACGTGTTCAGCTGGCAGCTCAGGGACATGCAGTTATAGGTGATGCCAAGTACGGGCATAGGATGTCTGACGCATGCAGACATGATGATGGACTTCTCTTGCACGCCCTGCGTGTCACATTGCCAAGTGGACGCACCTTCTCCTGTCTGCCACCATGGAAAGGCAAATATGCGCTTAAGGAGCTGCCGGAAATGAGTGCAGACTATACCTGACAACCACCCTACCCATTAGAAGGGAAAATGTCGTTTGCGTAGAAATCGCTTGCTGCATTAATACCTATCAATACCTGGTAATGGGTTCATAGCGCGAAACTGTACCGAGAAAACGCTGATCCATATACCTCCACCGAACATTGCTGGCATACCCGCGCAATATGCCATCCCGATTCGCGGGAACAGGTCCAACGACAAACGCTTCACGGGCACGGTTTTCAAAGGCGCGCAGCCAGTCTGTCTGCCCGATGACAAGATGGGGTGTATTGGCCAGATGTTCAGGCAAGGGCTCGCGATATTCCATAACGAGCTTGCTCTCGTTAAAATTACAGCGTGCTGCAAAGCCACGGGCAACCCAGCGCGCAGGCTCCCCATTTTCAGGCACACCTGCAAGCATAGCAAAAGGATCACGCGCACTCTCCACAATATAGGTACACGCCTGAAAACCGACATCTCCGAACACCTCAACGCCAGGATCAACACTAAATGGCCGGCTGCCATCGGCATCCCAGTACCATCCAGGGAGCAGATCGGCATGTGCGATAATGGCCATGGGCGCATCTTGCTTGCCACTGCCGTATGCCGCCAACCATACCCTGATAGGCACTCCCTCAAGTCCTCCAGACCATGCCAGGCCACAGCTGCCCTCCCCGCCTGTTAGCAATGGTAACGTAGTGGCCCGCATAGCAATGGCAGGTCTGGCAGTAGATACATAGGATATCCCCAACATACCCCGTTGCGTTGCTGCAACGCACGCTGTCAACAGAAAAGCAGACAACGTCACGCATACAATAAGCAATCTTTTGTTCATAAATTCTATCCTCGCAATGCAACACAACCGCGATTTCCGCAAGTGTTCTATGATAGGTCGTGGTTATGCATACAAAACAGCCTAAAACAAGCGCACTAGGTTTTCAAGAACACACATGCATGCAACGTAAGACAGGTCTGCAAAAGAACCCACCGTGTTACCTATTGGCTCGCTGGTGCATTGCCAGGCGCTCCCTGTGCGGATTCTCCTCGGGGGGGCTGTCCGTCAGACCCACCAGGCATATAACTTTGCAAATCACGCGAAACTTCAAAGGTGCGCAGTTCTGCCATGGCAGCCTTACCAAAGGGAGAATCTGGATAGCTATGTGTCAATTCTTCCAACAACGCCTGAGCCCGTGAAGCGTCACCCAGCTTACGGTACAGTCGTGCCTCACGAAAACGCAGGCCGGGATACTCAGGGGAACTCTGTGGAGCATAAGCGCTGTACTTGTGCACCCAATCCAAAGCCTCAGGAATACGGTTGCCCACCTCACAAATATCCATCAAGGCCACCATAGCATCTTTGATGCGCTGGGGGTCCGCCTTATCAGAGCGCTCATCCTGCAATTTGGTGAACAGTTCGATGACCTTTACATACAAGTTGTAAGAATCGCGAATATCCTTCCGCATCTCAGCATCACGGGCAAGAAAATAAGTGGCATAGGCCCGCTGGTACAGTGGAATATCTTTGTTGTTTGCAAGTTTTCGCCACATTGCCAAGGCAGGGGCATTAAGATTGAGATTCTGTGCAGACAGTGCCAAAGCATAGTCCAGTTGATTACGCAACTGGGGGTTTAATGGCCACGCAGCGACGAGTTTCCCAAGATCCAGAATTTTGCTCCACTGCCCTGTTTTAAGGTAACGATTGAAAAATTCAGTAAAAGCTGCTTCGCCATAGTTTGGATCCATTGTCGGTTTGAGAAAGCCTGCCAGCATGGAGAGTGCCCCGCTTTCTTCGCCTCGCTCCATCAGCCCCTGAGCTAGAGCAAAACGCATCCCCGGATCAATATTACCATAGCGTTCACGAACAAGAGGAAATCCATTCCACAGGATAAGAATGCGACCGTAATTCTTTTCGGCCATAGAGTTGGCGAGTTCCTTCTGAAAAGCATGCCAAATAAGTTCACGGGCTTGCGGGACATTGGGATCTTCAGGATAGTTGTCTATGAAGTCTGCCGCCTTACCCATGGCCTCGGTGTACCTGTTGCTCCAGTATAGCCACATGGCCTCCTTCAACCGGGCCAACACAGATTCCGGAGTAATTTTGGATGCAGCGGCGAGGTCCGCATAAACTCTGGGTAGGCCGGCACCAGCTGAGGCAAACACTTGCCGCATTGTTTCATAGTCAATGGGGGAATCATAGATACCCCCCTCTGCCAGGCGAAGTCCTGAACGGATCGCAAATGATGTTCCAGGGTAGCGTCGCTTCACGAGATCATACAAAAAGTGGGCAGCCATCTTGTTGCCCTGCTCGCTGTACATATCGGCCATCCTGAACAGCATGGCATCATTACCCTGCTGCCCTGGCACAAGGTTATAGTACAACCAGTACAATGACAGTGCCGCTTGCAGATTGTTGCGGGCTTCTTCATTGCGTGCCTGCAAAAAGACAAAGGACGGATCGTCTATATAATATCGAGGCCAGCGCTTGCTGATAAAGTCAAGGATAACGTGTGCCTTGTCATACTTTTTCTGTGCAACGAGTGCATTGGCAAGCCCCACAGAAGCTTCCTGCAAAAAAGACGATTCCGGATACTTATCAAGCACAATGGAAAACGATTGCTCTGCGCGTGCGTCCTGATGCTGTCTGGCCTGTTCCTTTCCAAGTGCGGTAAAACCTTGCGCCACTCCAGGATAATCTGGATAACGACGATATAAGGCAACAATATACCCTCCCGCGTCGGCCAGATTGCCCACATTGACGTTGGCCAGACCCAACCGCAACAGGGCATCAGGCACACGTAAAGAGCGCAGATTGGCGTTCATGGCTTCACTTGTTGACGCAACGATAGGCTCAAAACCGGCTACCGGGTTATCAGCATAATGTGCCCAAAGGCAGTCGCTGATGGCATATAACACGCGTTCACGTTGTTCAGCTGTAAGCCTGGGTTCTGTCTTTAATTCCTCAAGCTGCGGAAGTGCCTCCTCATACTTACGTTCTGCCATAAGTCGTTCTGCTTCCGCCAGTACAGCAGCCGGATCAACGGGCTTAGGCACGGGATTACCCTGTTCATCAACATAGATGACAGGGCGTTCGGCTTTCACGGGTTCTGGTTCGGGGTCTTTGCTGGGCACCCCGACAACAGTATCTTTGACCTTGCCAGATACCTGTTTGCCTTCCTTTATATTTACCGTTTCTTCTGTCCCTGCAGGGGGCGTGGAAGGAGAGGCTGTAGAATCGCCTTTGGCTGAACCCTGAGGCACTACAGCGGTCTGCTGGACAGCATGTGGTGACACCCCAGGTTGCTGCGGCTTACCAGGCTGTGCAGCAACGTCTGGCTGCAGCGGCACAGCGGCCTGCTGCGCTGTCCCCTCCTGTTGCTCAGGAGTTGTTTGCGAAGGAGCGACGGTGGACTGTTCAACGGCAGGCGATTGCTGTGAACTGGGAGGTTGTCGTGAAGATTTCGGCTGCTGCCCTGGCTGTTGCTGTTGGCCAGATGAGGACTGGGCCGTGGCATCTGCAGGGGCAGAGGTCTTAGGAGCGGGGGTATCGCTAGCAGATGTCGTTAAAGCAGATGATGCTGGAATGCTTGTAGATAGGCCCTGATCCTCAGGCCAGCTTTCCGGTCCACCGGGATTAACCTTGCCTAAAATACTCTGTGGGCCATCAGAATGACCGGGAAACGCCTCAGCCGCAACAGCCGGTGAAACAGAAGAGAACCATATATCTGCAATCTGCCCCTCAGCACAACATTCTAGCAGCACTTCGCTTCCCAGCAGCATGCAAAGCAAGACAGACAAAACAGCACAATGACGTAGCAGCCGTCGCTTACGGAGTAGATGAGACCATCGGGAGAAATCGTGTGTGCATGTATTCACGACGATACTTCGCAGGGAACATTATGGAGAAGAAATTGCATACAATCTTAACATTGCAATTTCCATACCATTACAAATTGCGTTTCTTAAGTTTCTCAATCAATGTAGTCCGCTTGATACCAAGATACTCTGCTGCCTGATTCTTTACCCCGTCAGCCTTACTGAGGGCCTCGTCTATAAGCCGGTTTTCTATAGCATCAAGAAAGTCTTTCAGATTTAATCCCTCTGCTTCCAGTACGCTCAGATTCGGCCACAGGAATTCCCCGTTTTGCGTGACTGCAGGATTGTTTGCAACCTGAGCAACGGAAGAAAGAGGCGGATGTTCAGTCATTGCATGGTCAACGGGTGCTAGCCGGGATGGTGTCATTTCCATCGCAGCATGCAGGCTGGCAGCATCGGCAACTGATATGCTGTCAGAGGTATCTTCCTCATCCACTGGAGGAAGACTGGTTATGTCCCCCACATTATCTAGGATTTTTGACGGAAGATCATCCATGTGAACGACATTGCCGTCCACAAGGATACTCAACCTTTCCATAAAATTTTCCAGTTCGCGTACGTTACCCGGCCAGGCATAGGCTGCAAGAATACGGCGCGTTGTTTCATCAAGGCTCAATGGTGCACGAGCTTTTTTTGCACAGAAATGATCCAGAAAATGTCGGGCCAGCAACAGCACGTCATGGCCCCGTTCACGAAGCGGGGGCAAATGCAGGGGAATGACATTAAGCCGGTAATACAAATCTTCACGGAAATGACCCGCAGCGACTTCAGCTTCCAGATCGCGATTTGTAGCGGCAACTATACGTACATCAACTTTTTTGCAGCCAGTGCCTCCCACTCTTTCAATTTCCTTTTCCTGTAGCACACGCAAAATTTTGACCTGAAGGCTCAAATCCATCTCGCCTATTTCATCAAGAAAAATAGTACCCCCATCTGCGAGTTCAAAACGGCCCGGCCTTGAACGAATGGCATGAGTAAAGGCCCCCTTCTCATGCCCAAAGAGTTCACTCTCAAGGAGTTCTTTAGGTATGGCCCCACAGTTAATGGGCACAAAGGGCTTTTCCGCACGCTGACTGTTGGCGTGCAGGGCGCGTACCAACAATTCCTTGCCGGTTCCCGATTCTCCGGTTACAAGCACAGTGCTGTCTGTTGGAGCGACCTTGGCGAGAACTTTAAATACTTCTGCCAAGGTAGTGCTCTGGCCGATGATGCCGCTCGTATTCAACTGCATGACTGGTTCACTCCCGCGTGCAAAACCTTTTTCTGTCAATACACTGACATGCAGTGAATTTCCAGTAAAAATGCGCAACTATTACCGTATGTTCACTGTACCCCTTCTGACATGACCAACGCCACTTCCTTTCTACCGTGTCTCCCCCCCTGTGCTCTGGATGATGTACGGCAGACAGTTCTGCAGACATTTACACAAAACAACAGGCTCATACTCTGTGCGCAGCCCGGCTCTGGAAAAAGCAGTCGTGTGCCTCTGTGGCTTTTAGCTACTCCCTTTTGCACAGAAGGGCGTATTCTTCTTCTGGAACCACGCCGCCTGGCCGCACGAGCTCTTGCACACTACATGGCCCACCTCATGCACGATACCCCAGGTGGCATTGTAGGTTTTCGCACAAGAGACGAAAGTCGTGTGGGCAGGCACACGCGGATAGAGGTGGTCACAGAGGGAGTGCTCACAAATATGTTGCAAAGCAATCCCGAACTGCCGGGTACTGCTTGCATTCTTTTTGACGAATTCCACGAACGCTCACTCACAGCCGATACTGCTCTTGCCTTCAGTCTGGAAACCCAGACAGCTCTACGACCTGACTTGCGTATTATGGCTATGTCGGCCACATTGGATGCGAATGCTCTGAGCACCCTGCTAGGGAAGTGCCCAATTATCTCCCACGAAGGGCGCACATTTCCTGTAGAACTTCGCCATGTCCCTCTTCCCCCACATAAAGCGCTTTCGGGCGACGACAAATGGACCTTGTGGCGGCATATGGCCGATGTCATCCTCCACCTGCTCCATACAGAACAAGGCAGCCTGCTGGCATTTCTTCCCGGAGAAGGCGAAATTCGAATGACCATTGCCCTGTTGGAAGACAACATACCTACGAATGTTGAACTATGGCCACTCTATGGTCGCATCAATTCGCAAGAACAGGACCGCGCAATCGCACCGGCCCCGGAAGGACGGCGTAAGGTGGTTCTGGCGACATCCATAGCGGAAACATCCCTGACCATAGATGGAATCCGTATTGTGGTTGACAGCGGTCTCAAGCGCTGTGCATTTTTCGATGCTTCCAGCGGATCCTCCCGTCTGGTGACACGACGAATATCCCTTTCCGAAGCAGCACAGCGCACAGGACGGGCGGGACGTATAGAACCGGGCATCTGCTACCGTTTATGGAGCAAAGAAATGGAGCGAGGCATGCGTCCCTACATCCGCCCGGAAATACTTGACGCCGATCTCAGCGACCTTGCTCTGCAGTTGGCTGCATGGGGTGTTCACGATGCTGCCACATTGCCATGGCTCACCCCACCGCCTCCAGATCATTTAGCCAGTGCGCGTCGAACTCTGCAGCAGTTAGGGGCGCTTGACAGACATCTGCTCCCCACTCCGCTGGGACAAAGAATGGCCGCCCTGCCACTTGCCCCGCGCATGGCACACATGCTTCTTCTCGGTGAAGACAGTGGTCATGCCGCCTTGGCTATCTGTCTTGTTGCGCTCATGGAAGAACGCGATATTTTGATGCATTCCTTGCAGCATCAGCCTTCGTACGCCTGTACAGCGGCAACAACGTCTGACCTGCAGTTGCGCCTCGATATGCTCTGCCAAACGCACACGAGCAGGGATAATGATGTGTGGTATCGCGTTCGACATCTGGCCCACAGACTGGCACAAAGAAAAAATCCAACTAACAGGGACAATCTATCGCAACCTTTGCAGGACATCTTTGCCGCCGCGCTGCAAGACAGTGCCGCTCTCGGCATGCTTGTGGCCCTCACGTGGCCAGAGCAAATCGCCATGCGACGCGATGAGCATACGGAAGCAGCGAAAAAGAGCAATACAACTATCTTTTTATTGCGATCCGGTCGAGCAGTCTCTTTACCCACCAATGATCCGCTCTCCCGTGAACAGTTTCTTGCAGTGGCAATGGTAAATTACAGAGAGCCTCATGGACGCATTCGTCTGGCAACAGCATTGGATGCATCCCTGCTGCACACGCTCTTTGAAAAAGATCTGCACAGAGAAGACAGCTTCACAGTAACAGCATCCGGCCAGGTGATTGCGAGACACCGCGTCACGTTGGGGGCGCTTCTTCTGGAAAACACACCATTGCCACGGCCACAGCCTGCGCAATGTGCTCTGGCACTATGCACATATGTTCGCAAGCATGGTCTTGCCTGTCTGCCTTTTGATGAAGCCTGCCGGCAGTGGTGTGCCAGAGTGGCCATGCTTCGTTCTCTTGAGGGAGAGCCATGGCCCGACACAGGAGACGCAGCCCTGCTGGCCTCATTGGAAGACTGGCTTGCTCCTGCCCTGACACAGGCACTCACACTGCAGGAGAAAGGGACAGCACAGCATGACGCGAGCCTCGCTGTGTTCAGCCCTGGGCAATTACTCAAAGCCCTGCATTCCCTATTGCCTAGCAATCTCGCCCGCATGTTAGACAAAGAAGCGCCTGCAGTCTGGCAGGCACCCTCTGGCATTGTGCATGCCGTGGTGTATGGTGATGATGGTGGTCCATGGCTGGAGGCAAAGCTGCAGGAACTCTTTGGCTGCCTACAGACTCCGTACATTGCAGGAGGGCGCGTTCCGTTAACCCTGCATCTCAATTCACCGGCAGGCAGAGCGCTGCAAATCACACGTGATCTTGCTCATTTTTGGCGTGAAGGATACCCCGCCATCCGGGCTGAAATGCGAGGACGCTATCCCAAGCACCCCTGGCCGGAAAATCCACTCACTGCACAACCAACGGTGCAAACCAAGAAAAAGTTATGTTTACAAAAGGGCAAAGATACCTAGGCCGCTCTATACTGCAGATACATACCAGACTTTCTGGCGGAAACATTACCAATGTCCCTGTTCCATAAGGGTCTGCACAAAGGCAGCGGCGCGCTGTTCACTATAGTATTGCGGCCCTTGTAAGACAAAGCCGACATGACCGCCATGTCGAGTCACTTCCAAATGCAGACAGGCGTTATGCTCTGCCACTTCCCAAGGGTAGCACGAAGGCGCGCAGAAGGGGTCATCTGACGCCATAAGCAATAGTGTCGGCACAGCAATACATGGCAGGAGTGGCAGGGCTGAATTATTCTGCCAGTAATCCTGGGCCGAGGCAAAACCAAAGATCGGTGCCGTAAAACGCGCGTCAAATTCCGCAAAAGTACGAATACGCTCTACCCCTTCCACTGGGGGAAAATCTGGAAAACGTGCGGCCTTTTCACGCACTTTGGCTCTCAGCGTACGCAAAAAATACCACATATAGACACGGCAGGAAGGACTGTCTAGAACAGGTGCTGCGGCAGGCAAATCACAAGGCACAGATATGGCAACGGCACCATGCACCAGAGGTGAAACTGCACCATGGCCGAGATAACGGCAAACCTGATTGCCCCCCATGCTGAAGCCAACCAGCAGCAGCGGTCGATCAAACTGCTCAGCATGATGAACTACAGTGGTGAGGTCCTCAAGTTCTCCCATATGATACAGACGCGGTGTAGTATTGGGCGTTCCAGAGCAGGAACGCATGTTCCATGCAAGGATATCAAAGCCAAGACGCCGCAGCACCCGTGCCATGCCCAGTACATACTTGCGGCGGCTATTGCCCTCAAGACCATGAGTGATTACAGCAATGCCACGCCCTTTGCCAAAAGGTGCATCTGTACCGTCTGCACATAAAGCCGGATGATGATCAACATCCAGAAAATCTCCATCAGGAGTTTTAATGCGCAGCTGACGAACTTGCAGGGAATAATCTGGAACAGTTCGGAAAAGCACTGGCCATATGGTATTGATATGGCCGTTACGAACATACCAGGGAGCTGTGTAGCCGGATGGAATGACAGGCATGACTTTGTAACGGGTACGGCATTCTTTTCACAACGGAACATATGCCGCTGGCGCTCAAGCGTTAGATACGATCGCAGTAAACACCTTCCAAGAAATGCTCCATGGCGAGATCGGCCTGAGCGATGAACCTAGCCAGGGGGAATCTTGCCTCACAGGCCGGGCACTGCATGTAAACTTCATGACATGTGCGTCGGATATGCAGCTTTGCCCCACATTGCGGACAGGACAGGCTTGTTTCAGCATCTCGCGCAGAAAAAATGGACATGACAAGCCTTCTCCTCTGTAAAAAAGTTATATAAGTGCGTTTCCCGACAACAAAAGAAAAAGATTCTCACTTGCTGGATTCACAATCTTCAGCCTTTCCATGCCCGAAATGCAGCACACATAGGACGCTAAAGAGCACTAACAACGCCGCTCCCAGACTCAAGGCCCAGTTATAGGTCAATCCAGCAACAATATAGCCTATCAGGGCACTGGCCGCTGTCAGGAGGGCGTAGGGAAGCTGTGTGGATACATGTTCAATGTGAATGCATCCAGATCCTGCCGAAGAAAGGACTGTAGTGTCAGATATGGGTGAGCAGTGATCACCGAAAACAGATCCTGCCAGAGTGGCAGAAAGAGAAATGACTACAAGAGGACTACCTGCGGCAGGGTCAATGGACTGTGCCACGGAAACTACAATTGGAATCATAATGCCAAAAGTGCCCCAGGCCGTTCCCGTGGAAAAAGAAAGGAAGCCGGCTATAATAAAGATGACAGCCGGCAGCATAGTGCCGACAAATGCTGTATCTGGACTTACGAGGGTACTGATAAACTGTGGGGTCTGCAGTAAATCCCGGCATACCCCAGAAATTCCCCATGCCAGGACGAGAATGAGATTAGCAGGCACCATGGCCTGCACGCCACGCAGCATCCCTTCCATAAACGACTTCAGAGAAAGCAGACCACGCCCCACAAACATGGCAAATGCAACAACAAGTGCTCCAAACGAACCAAGGACCAGCGCAGGGCCGGCTTCCGTATTACCAAAAGCAGCGCCAATGGAGTGATATTTGGCATCTTCACCCCAGTACCCACCCACATACAACAATGCAAGCGTGGCAAAAACAATCAGTGAAATGATAGGCACGAGCATATCCCACACAGTGCCCCTATCATTAGCGGCCAGAGTTTCGTCTTTACCGCTACGCTGAACGGTACTGTCATTTCCTTGTAATGCGCGCCTTTCTGCGGCAAGCATCGGGCCAAAATCCAATCGGGTCAGAGAAACAAGAATGACTAAGAAAAGACACAGCAGGGCGTAGAAATTCCAAGGAATCATCGCGGTAAAGGCAGCCAGTTCGTTATCAAAAGCTGTCGTTGCCTTTAGATTAGAGCCAACTGCGGCTGCCCATGAAGAAATAGGCGCAATGATGCACACAGGAGCGGCTGTGGAATCAATAATATAGGCCAGTTTGGCACGAGAAATCTTACGGGCATCTGTAATCGGGCGCATGACAGTGCCTACTGTCAGGCAATTGAAATAATCATCTATAAAAATGAATGCCCCAAGAAGCGAGGTGGAAAACATGGCGCTGCGTCTTCCCTTGATGCGTGAGGTAGCCCACTTGCCATAGGCATGTGCACCACCCGCCAAGGCAATAACATATACCAACGCACCAAGCAGGGAACAGAACATGACGATGTTCAGATCAAACTTGGTGACCATGGTTTTGAAGGCTACTTCCACACTCCCCACGACGACATTGCCATGTCCCATGCCGACTGTATAAATACATGTACCAGTTAAAATGCCCACAAGCAGCGAAGAATAGACTTCCTTGGTCTTCAGTGCCAGTACAACAGCAATCACCGGTGGTAAAATCGACAGCCAACCCGCATTGTAAGGATCCATACGTTCTCCACGAAAATTTTTCTAAGCATACGCGAAGACAATGCCATGGGCAAGGTTGCTACGCCAATTTGAGAAACGCTGCCCCTCCTGCCACAAGCATCACTGCAAAGGCCCTCAAAAGGGTAAATTTTTCATGAAGAAAAAAAACAGCGAGCAGCATGCCAAAAATTACGGATGTTTCACGCAGCGCCGCAACCATGGCAATAGGAGCCTTGGTCATGGCCCAGATAGCGATACCATATGAAAAAAAATTTGCCACGCCTCCCAGTAATCCCGGAACAGGACGGGATCGGGCATAACGTATGTATTTACTTCCACGACGCCAAAACAGAACAGCCTGTATGGGCAGCATCTTAAGCACAAAAAGCCAACACGCATAGCTTGCACCATGCCCACTGAGTCGTGCGCCATAACCATCTGTTATGGTATATATTGCAATAACTATGGCTGTAAGCAAAGCTGATCTCATTCCACGCCATGCCCCGGAACGACGCATTGCCTCCCACCCAAGGCAGAGAATGCCCACACAGAGAACGCAGACACCGCCCCAGGCCATGGGCGACAACACGGTACCACCAATTAGTATGGCTACAGAAGTGAGCAGCGGTGCGACTCCGCGCATAATTGTATAAGTGATGGACAGGTCTGCCTTTTCGTAAGCCGAAGCCATACTCATATTATACACTGTATGGCACAGGCAGGAAAAACAAAGCAATGGCCATGCGGCCATATCCGGCACTGGCAGAAAAGGGAGAAAGCACAAGCCAGTCAGACAACTCCCGATGGCAATGAGCCCCGTTTCAAAAAACTTGTTGCCGCCGCTCTTGACAATGATGTTCCAGGTGGCGTGCAGCATGGCCGCACCGAGAATAATTGCTAATAACATCGCAGACATGGCAAGGACATATCCCCATCGCTTGCCATTTGCAATGCCAAGGAAAACGCAGGGTATGAATCTGAAACAAGTAAACCCCGGTCCAGAGCGAACCGGGGTTACTCATAGCAGGAGGGATGTATCCTCCTTGCACTAAATAATTTCATTCAAGCCAGACTGATCCTGAGCTCTGAATTTTTGTTGCAGCATAAGGGGCAAAGCGTCGGGATCAGACGGGTCGTAGTCAAACATGACCGCCGTGCCAAAGCAGGAAAAGTACTTGCTACCATCGGGGTGAAAAGCAACATTTTCATTATATCCTACGATGGCCTGCGCGCCTTTGTTCATGGCACGTGCCGCCATGCCAAAAAAAGCTTCTTCTGAATCATAGCCACGGCAGCAGACAAGCCCGAGTACCTTGGCAATCCGGCGCCCTTCCACCTGATGTGTGGTCACAACAGGGAATCTGCCAGCAAGAAAAATCTCGCGGACTTTCTCGGTTGCCCCCGGTGCCCCGGCTTGCCTCTCGACCTTGCGCTTCTTTTTATCCTGGCTTCCCATCAGAAAAAACATGGCAACCTCCCAATCAGATGGCTTTATGAACTATGATGACATTTATAATGCAAGGAGTTTGCCAAATTAAATTATACAAATAATTTTAATATATTAAAAGAATTTTAGAGTTTTTCGTCAAATTTCCGCCAGAATGCATTGATACCTATAGACCGTCGGAAGCAAGAGCATCTCTCATTCGTTAGCCACGCGCACGAATTCATTGTAACTGGTACGGCAGGAAAGCGCTGCCCGATTCATTTCTTCCCGTACGTCACCATGAAATCCCTCGGCAATCCCTCGTGCAATGGCTTCTTTATAAGAAGATGCTTCCCTGAGAAAATGGCGATAGGTTCGTTCAACGCTAGGTTTAGCCCTGAAAGGTGGCTTCCCCCCCTCCTCTATGCCTGCCTCAAGGTCTTCTTGTAATCTGGCAAGTTCCCCCATGTCCGGCTGCGGTAAGGCCAGTACCTGTGTTACCCTGCGGTGTACTGCAAAAATACGGCTGGCAGCCTGAATCTGCCTGCGCAAGGGATGGTCGCGCAGCAATAGTTCCTCGGCCGGACCGGATGCGGTTTCAACAATATGTATCCAGCCATCGCGTGCTGCAATATATGCAGCATGAGCACCAAGGATGCGTTCACCCAACTGCCTGCCGCGAACGCCATCGTCCCGAATAGAGGTATCCTTGACATAGGCTTCCAGCGAGCGATACGCGCTGCGCATATCGGCAATGGCTTTATCCATGGCTTTTACAAAGACGGCAAGCTGTTTTTCCTGCTCCACAGAAAACAACCCAGTTGGAGGCTTGAGCCTGCGCGCCAGGAGAGCATCAGCCTCATTGTCAACGCGTGGATGTTTGGCCAGTTGCCATTCTGCTAGATAATATTCTGTGTAGGCCGCAAGCACATCGGTTTGTGCATATTTACCTGAAGCCAGAGCCAGGGATGCGGCATTGGCAAAGGCCACAAGTTTGTCAGCCCGTGCCAGTGCTTCCGTGCTTGGTGGAGGAAGCGCTGTATCCGCCTCGCTTTTTCGGGCAGGAACCTGTGCCGACGGAAGCTGAGGTATTTCTGAAGGTAAATGCCGGGACGTCTTTGGCGGGGAACGCATCTGCACAGTTGCACCCCCGGCATTTCCTTCATGGGATTTGTCCACATCTGCATTACAGCCGGCCGTAAAGACGCACAGAAGCAATAAGGACATTGCTACCAACAACCAGGCAACAACAGCAACGTAGGGATTTTGCACAGAATACATACGCCAGTTATTTGCTACAGGTGCTCTTTGATCCATGCATTCAGACCCGTAAGGTCTTCTCCCCAGGGGAAGTCCCCTCCTTTGAGAATTGAGCCAACCCCGTAGAACATCGTTCCGGCATAGTCTGCCGCATCGCGGTCAGTAGGGGCATCCCCCACCATGAGTACGTCTGCCGGGTCCAGCTTCTCTGTGCGCACAATGTGCGCAAGCAGTTCAGCCTTTGCCGGCGGCGAACCATAAATAGCGTCAAAATATCCATCTAATCTGCGTAGTTGCAACACAGACTGCAGTTCCTCCTGAGGAGTGCCTGAGCAAACAAACATGGGCAACCTGCCACGCCAGTATGTAAGCACATCCTGTGCACCGGGAATGAGCGCGCAGTGCTGCAGCTCATCCAGAACATACTCTGCAAAAAGGTTCCCCAGTCTGCGGGATTCCTCAGGCGTAATGGCCTTGCCGAGGACATGTTCATATAACCACTCAAACTTTTTATAGCGGCTCACCCCGCCATGCACCTTATGGTACATAAGCAGGCGATCCCTCGCCTCTTCACCAAATGGTTCAGCCACGCGGGCAAATGCCCGAGTCTTGACGGGAACACTATCCAGAATGACGCCGTCGCAGTCAAAAACAAGACATTGCAGGGCCATAACATTCCTTATGATACGATGTCGTACTGATTACTTTGTGGGCCGCAACAACGTGTCAGCTTGCCCACGCATGCCAATGAGTCTGGCAGGCACGCCCCCAACAATACTAAAAGGAGCCACATTACGCGTGACTACAGCACCCGCGCCCACCACGGCCCCACGCCCAATACGCACATCAGGGGTGATAACGCAGTTGGCCCCTATCCATACATCGTCCTCAATAACAATCTGCCCCGGGACATGACCTTGCTGCATAATGGGCACATCCTGCCGTGCAATACAGTGGTTGGCGGCACGAATGACCGTGCCCGGCCCAATTGCTGTCTGGGCACCTATCTCAATACGCCCGCTGTCTGCCCCAACATGAACATTTGGAGAAAGAGCCACGTTGTCGTGAAGAACCAGTCCACCACCTGTGGCAGTGACCATGCATCCCCGGCCTATGCGCACACCATTACCCAGCTGCATACCACGGCAACCGGCAAGGCTCACCCCCGTACCAAAACGTACAGTACCACAGTGCCTGAACAGCCAGCGCCAGGCCAACAGACGTAACGCAATGCCCAGGGGCGTAGGTAGCCAGGCAAACAAAAATATCCAAAGTTCCTCAAGTGCAGCGGCAATGCGAGCACATACCCCCGGACCGCTATGACAATGACCGTCCACATGCTTATGTGTGCCGAAGCTCAACGGTACTGTCTGAAGGTTGTGTTCACCAGAAGAGGACGTTCCTTCAGCCATGCTATTTGCAATACCCCTGCATGAGGTCATCCCCTTCCATAAGGCGTGTGACCCGCGCCAGATCCTCTGGGGTATCAACGCTCCAGGTTCTGGCGGTTGTTGGTACCATGCGAACCTTTTCGCCGTATTCAAGAATGCGCATCATGTCCACAGACTCATAAATTTCTAGTGGGCTTTCCTCCATCTCGTTAAAACGGAGCAGATAGTCACGACGGAAGGGAATAATGCACACCTGCTTACGCATGGGCACCTTGTCTGAGCCTTTCTTGCGTGAGGGAATAGGTTCTCTGGAAAAATAGAGGGCGTTATTCATACGATCAACAACGACCTTGACCTCATTGGGATCTTCAAATTCTTCCAGCGTATCCATTTCAGCCATCAAATTGACCACATTGATGGAAGCATCCTTGAGCATGGGTTCTACGGCGTCGTCGATCATTTCAGGGCGCACCATGGGTTCATCCCCCTGTACCATGACAACGATGTCAGCCCTGCTGCCCGTGGCAGCCTCAATCTTAAGCAAGGCTTCGGCTGTCCGGGTGGAGCAGCGAATATGGTGATCCCCTGTCATAACGCAGGCAAGACCGGCATTTTTGCAATAATTTTCTATAATCTCATCGCAGGTTGCCACATATGTGGCCGATAATGTTTTGCTCATGGCTGTACGAAAGGCTACATGCCCAACCATAGGGACACCGTGGATAAGCGCAAGGGGTTTGCCGGGATAACGGCTTGAACCCATACGGGCGGGAATAATAGCAATAATGTTCATAAAATCTCCTTAATGCCCCTGCAATGAATTTGAGGGGCTGTATATCTGATGACAAAACATTCTACACGTCAGGTCCGAGACGGTGCAACAGGGTTTCCAGTCTGGCGCGGGCAGCCTCTGCAGCTGTCAGCCGCTGCTGCAGATTGTTCAGGGCTTTCTCGCTACGTGCAATGGTATCAAAGAGGCCCCGCAAAAGATAGAATGCGCCCCCACTGGCATACTCTGCATTATCCACCGGGCCGTTGTAAGGGCTGCCCCCCATGCGCAGCCAGCGGGCGTAATCGCGCTGCCATTCAGGAAAACATGCGGCAGTCAATCCGTCATTCCACAATTTATACGCTCCAAAGGCATGCACAATGGGAGCATATGTAGCCTCAGGATTACGCGGATGACAGTTGAATCGGGATGGAAGTTCAACTACTGCCTCAGGACAATCACTGCGCAGACGTTGAACAAGGGCATTGAGCGCCGCCTGATCAGGATAGCGCAGCACGCTGCCATACGTTTGCAGGAAGTCAAGGCACCATTGCTCCAGGACATGAGTATCCCCCAGACCACGTCTGAGTACCAACACACCAGAATTCATATTGGGCACTTCCCCGTCCAGACAGGGAATGGGAGCATGCACATTGACACGTGCCGGAGCCGTCTTTCCTGTGTCGCCAAATTCCGCATCCTGCAGTGCCATAGCCAATGGGCCAAATGAGAATACATCGTCCAAACTGTCCTGCACCAGAACATCTGCGTCCAGCCAAAGCACGCTTTCGTAGTGCTCAAGCAGGCGAAAACAGGCGAGTTTGGACAGCGAAAGCAACGAAAACTGTTGTACAGCCTCCGGCCGCAGCCCTTCACATGCCACTGCGAATGTCTCACAGCGTGCGCCCAGAGCCTCCAGCAATTTTTTATCAGCAAAGCTCAGGGTTGTGTCATGATAAACCAGCACATCCGCAGCTAAACGCGGGTTATGGCGTACAAGAGCCAGCAAGAGAGATCCTGCTGCAAAAGCCCAGTCGCCGGTAATACCGGTGACAATCAGGCGGTCATTCTTTTTCCACGATACCGGTTTAGTCATCAGTGGACACAAGATAGCCACCCTCAGAGGCCAGTTCAGGATGCATGGCCTGGTGTTCCTCTTCCATAACACGCAGGATACCCTGCCCTAGATCAACCGTCAGTGGCGGTACAAGTTTGCGGCCGACCTTGGGCATGAAGGCGTACGGGGTTATCTGGTAATGGCCGCTGTTAGGATCGTTCTGAAATCTGATTTCCAGGTCCTTACCCAGCATTTCACCGATCATCTTGAACAGATCGCCCACGCGCATGGGCTGGTTGCCGGAAATGATGATGTTCTGATTCTCAAATTCCGGAGCCAATATGGCCAGTGTAGCCGTAGAGGCATCATCCACATGCACATATTCGCGCAAGGCCGTAGGCGCGCCATAATAGGTGATGGAACCTGTGGCAAGGGCCTCATGAACAAAACGGTGGATGGCATTGCGCGTATCAGAACGAGGACCGTACAGAGAGCCGTAACGCAAGATCGTGTACGGCAGGTTGTGCATGGCCTGGTAATTCTCGATATAGAGCTCGCATGCCTGCTTACTGCACCGATAAAAACCGCCGGATTTGCCATAAACGTACAGAGAGCTGGCAAAGACATAGCGCTTCACCCCTGCCTTGCGGCAGGCCTCCAGCACCATCACATTACCCAGCACATTGATGCGGGCCGTATCCACAGGGCGATTGTTGGCCTCACCGATGTCGGCTATGCCTGCGTAATTAAATACAGCATCTGCGCCAGCAACAGCATGCGCCACTGTATCTTCATCGAGGATGTTGCCCGTGAGCATGATCTGGTCGTCGCGCAGCCAGGGCGAAGGGCGTAAATCCACAATGGTGACGGCATGGCCTGCCTCAGAAAGTTTGTCACAAATGTGCGAGCCCAGAAAGCCGGCGCCGCCAAATACAGTGATTTTCACCGTTATTTTCCTCCTTGCGGGCGTTCCGCAGCTCCCCACAAAAAGACGGAATCAATGCCGTATGCAATAAAACGGCTGCCAGCCTCAATCTGTCGCTGCAGTTCAGCTGGATCCGGCTTGACAATGTGCAGACCCATACGCGCATTGTTGCGTGCGCAGGCATCGACAATGCGTTGCATCGCTGCCTTGAAGTCAGGATGGTCAAACTGTCCTGTCAGGCCCATGGAGCCAGAAAGGTCGTATGGCCCAACCATGATGGCATCCAGGCGCGGATGGGTAAGAATAGCATCCAGTCTTTCCACGGCGCGTATATGTTCTATCTGCGCCACCAAAAAGATATCAGGCGCGCATGTTTCGACATAAGAATCAAAGCGTTTACCAAAAACATTGGCACGGTTATAGCCAACACCACGGTATTCCGGTGCTGTTTCTCCCTGTTTGCGCCAGAAGTCCTGACCGGGATATGTGGAAAGATCAATGGCGCGATCAAGCTGTTCACGGCTTTCAATCATAGGAAAGATCAATCCCTGTGCACCGGCTTCCAAGGCTGATTTTATCTGCGTTTTGCTGGCCTCACCCAATCGGGCAAAGGGTACGGCGCCACCGCATTCAATACCCCGAAAAATGTTTGGGAGAATCGTGCGGCCAAAAGAGCCGTGTTCCATATCTACTGCCACCCAGTCATACCCTGCGCGGGCCATGAGCTCGGCCACATCAGGCGAAGGCAGTTGTAGCCACGTGCCGACAGTTGGCTTGTCTGCAGAGAGAAGAGCACGAATATCACGAATTTTCATATCATGGCGGCTGCCGCCGCAGGGTTTGAAGTTACAGACCCCATTTTTCTTTTGCAGAATTACTGCATGGCCTGGAGGATGGCAGCGGAAGACACACTGGACAGTGGCTTGCCGTCAACAATGAGAGCTGGCAGGGACTGCACCTTAAAATATTCTGCAATTTGCTCAGCCTGATAAAGATTCACATTGCCGGCGTCATAACAATATTTTGTCACGGCCAGCTCCTGACTCGATGGTACCGGTGGGCGCAGCATGGAAGTCATATATGTATAGTGAATGGGATACTCGCCGGTTTTCCCTACGGCATCATATTCATTACTGAAAGGCCGCACATGGCCCTCGGCACGCTGTGCCGCCTTTGCTCTGTTCCATGCTGACAGGGCATAGGTCATATACGTCATGGCCTGTCCCGGACGGGAATAGGAAATCCAGATACCTAGCCCCATGAGATCGGTACCGTAATGCTCGCGACTGTTGGCAAATACTGCCACCTTGGCCTGTTGTGGTGAAAAGGAACGCGCTGCTTCAACGACGCTTTTCCATATCTGTTCGCTCTGGGGAGCAGAGAAATCGAGCAGTACCAGCACTTCGTGCGGTGCCGTCGGACTGCCGTAAAATACCGGATATGCCTCGCGTTTCCACTGTGGCCTATATGCAGCTTCTCCTGAAATGCTGGGCACATTGCCCCCCATTGTCTCCAGCATGGCACGACCTTCGGATGAAGGCTTACGCAAATTAGGCAGAGTTTCATTTATAAAGGGATTAAAAATATTTGTCTCGCCCCCGACATGCGTAGCCAGGGATGCCCCCTCCCCGGAACCGGCAGACGATTTTTCCATATGAGCCGCCCCACAACCGCCCAAGGCCACACCAGAAATTAGCAGTGCTATCAGTAATCCTCGCATTCCTATACCTCACGCCCCTGTTGACAGGGATTGTACGACACCGTCGAGATGTCGCAACCAAACTTCCGCCACGCTGGCATATTCAGCCGTGCCCAAAAGTACCGGCAGGCACTGGTGACCTGTCGCCTCAATGCGACTGCGCCAGCTTTGCCGATTCCTGCCTGCCATATCTTCCAGCGTATGACGCCCGACCACAGAAAGCAGGGGGGCGAGCCACACACGTTGAGAACCAAGTACAGGAAGAATATCCTCCAACTGCACAGCCCCGTTCATTGCCCCCACATGCACTCGTGCGTCAAGCTGATGCACTGCCTGAGCAAGCTGCACATACAGCGAAACGGCATCATGGCGCGTACCGTGCCCCATAAAGATAACATCTTCTTCAGGGGCGCGCTCTGCAGGTAAATGCCGTAGCAGGGCAACGGCTGTCTCTTGTATATCTGCTGCGCTGTGCAGCAGGGGAGCCCCCACATCACAGTTGAGTCCACCCTTCCGAGCGGCATCTTTTACAGCAGTGAGCACAGAACCGTATTCTCGCCCGGGAATAGTCTGCAAAGGTTGAACAGCCACAGCGTCAAAGCGTTCAAAAGCCAGTCGCAGCACGGCTTTGAATACAGAGTCGCTCTTCTGGCGCGAATGTGCCATGCGCTCACGCAACAGCAACGAGGTGTACGCCCAACGTACCGGCACACCTGGCCAGCGTTGCCGGACAAGGGCATCGAAACGCCGTAAGGCGTGCCGCCCCTGGTCACTGCCTATGCCGTAGGCAACCAGAAGGATCGCACATTTCATGAGTGGGGAGTGTACGTCACTTGCTCGCGGGTGGCAAGAAGGCGCTCTTTGGGGCAGTACCCTACAACTGACGGCCGCCTTCGCGCAACAAATAGTTTTTATCACGGTCTATGAGATCCACCATAACCTCTGCATACAGGGGATCAAACTGCAGTCCCTTCCCTTTGACAATTTCCGAGCGTGCCACCCCCTGCGGCAAAATATCTCTGTAACTCCGCTTGGAAGTCATGGCATCATAGGCATCCGCCACTGCGATAATGCGTGCCAGTTTTGGAATGGAATCACCCTTGAGGCGCTGGGGATAGCCCTGCCCGTCATAGCGCTCGTGATGGTAATGCGCTGCAATGGCAAGCGCAGGCAAGACGTCGATGGTTTGCAGGATGCTTGCGCCAATGATCGTATGTGACTGGATAGAACGAAATTCCCTGATGGTGAGACGTGTTGGCTTGTTAATGAGTCTGCGTGGAACGCCAATTTTGCCAATATCGTGCAGCAGGCCGGCAAAATAGATCTCTTCCTGGCTTTCCTTGGATTCTCCGGCGTGCAGGGCGATATATCTGGAATACACCGCCACCCGTTCGGAATGGCCGCTGGTATATCTGTCCTTGGCGTCTATGGTCTTGGCCAGAGCCACAGTCATTTCCCGTGTAAGGCGTTTATTGAATGCCAGACGTTCATCGGCAAGTCTTGTCTGTCTCCCCACCTCCTGCTTCAGATGGTCCTTAACATATTCATAATGCAGTACAAAATATACACGCTGCTGCAGAACTTCAGGCACAATAGGCTTGAGCACAAAATCTGCCACGCCTAACGCATAGCCCTCTGCCTGTTGTGATGCATTCAGTGCATCTGTCAAAGCAATAACAGGAAGGTCCCTATGACGCGCCGTCTTGCGTATGACCTTGAGGATGGTTGCATTATCTGTATTGGCATTGCGTTCGCCCATCAGGGCGATATCGCAATCATGCTCGCTAAGCCAGGCAAGGGCTTCATAACCAGAGGTAAAGCACGTTACCACGGCATTACGTAAAAAGACACGCCGCACCTGCCGTAAAACCGATTCGTCAACATCTAAAACCAACAGACGTGGCAGCTCATTGACACAGAGAATTTCTGACATAGTGCACCTGGGCTAGCATGCAGCAATCCACCAGCATTGCCGTACTGTAAAACAGGAACCACAAAAACACCAAGCACAACGACTGGAGTAATTGCAACTATGTATCATAGCTGAAAATACAGCTCCTGGGAAGTCTGGACTAATGCCAGGGCTGCCTCAGCCGGCTACGCCAGCCCGAACAGATGGGGCAAAAATGTCGACAGCTGTGGAAAAAGAATAATGGCGATAAGAGCCAGCAAAGAAGCAAAAATGAGTGGCAGAGCCGCCCTACTCACCTGTTCCATGCTCAATCCGCTAATATTGGCCCCCATATAGAGGTTAACGGCCACAGGAGGCGTAACCTGGCCGATAGCCAGATTGACAGTCATCATTACGCCAAACCAGATGGGGTCCCAGTGAAAATGGGCCACTATGGGCAACATGAAGGGCAAGAGCACATAGTATATGGAAATAGCATCCAGCACCATCCCCGCAAGCAGCAGGATGATGTTGATCATAAGCAGCACAATTACAGGGTCAGCTGAAACGGAAAGCAGCACAGCAGAACCCTTCTCTACCAGGCCCACTGCCGATGCCACCCAGGAGAACAGGCCAGCGCAGGTGACGACAATCATGACAACAGCCGTGGCCCGTACGCTGGAGGCAAAAATCTCAAAGAGCATTTTCATGCTGTTAATGGTGCGATACACAAAGATGCCCACAAAAAGTCCGTAAAAAACGGCCACTGCCGCTGCCTCAGTGGGCGAGAACACGCCGCCATAGATGCCGCCAAGAATGATTACCGGAGTAAGCACTCCCCAGGAGGCCTCACGCAACGCTGTCCAAATGGACTTTGCCTGTTTGTGGCCCTTGTAGCCCTTACAGTGCGAAATAATCAGCACGGCTGCCATAATGAAGGTCGCAACCACTATGCCGGGCACAAAGCCGGCAGCAAAAAGGGCGGGCACGGAAACATCCGCCACGCCGCCATAGATGATGAAAGCGATGCTCGGAGGAATGACAATAGCGAGCCCAGACGTCACAGAAACCGTGGCGGCAGAAAAGGCCTTGTCATAGCCGGCCTTTGTCATGCCGGGGATAAGAATAAGCCCCAGTGCGGCCACAGTGGCCGGACCGGAACCACTCACCGCTCCCCAAAAAGTGGCTACCGTCACGGCCACAACGGCAAGGCCTCCGGTCATGGTACCGGTAAGCACTTCCATAAGCCCGATGATGCGTGCGGCTATGCCCGCGCGTTCCATAATGTATCCGGCTACAACAAAGAAGGGTATGGCCAGCAAGGGGAACTTAGCAATGCCCGCGAAAAAATTGTAAGATATCATGGCACTGCCCATGTCCCACTGCCATACCACTACAAGAGCGGAAAAACCCAGGGCAATGGCTATGGGCACACGCACCAGAAGTGGCACGATGAAGAGCGTCAACAACCAGAATGCAGGATCTTGTAGGAGCTGTTGCATGCTGAAGGGCCTTTTATATTGGGCAGTTAGTACAGACCCTGCCGCAAATCTGCATACGAGCGCTGCAGCATGCGAAAAATGACCAGCAGGGAAAACGCCGGAGTAGCTATGGTGTACCACCAAACGGGAATGCCCAAAGCTTCAGAAGTAGATTCAAGCTGGTATTCATCCACCACTTCCAGCACGCCAAAGTAGGTCAGCGCGCCAAAAAAAAGCACACCGAGCAGCAGTCCGAAACAATAGAAACACAGGCGCAGAGCACGGGGAAAAACAGTATACAGCACTGTCATGCTCAGATTCACACCATCACGAAACACACAGGCCGTACCCAACAGCACAACCCAGACAAAAAGGTTGATGGTCAGCTCTTCCGTCCAGGCAAAAGAAAACGTTGTGCAGTAGCGCACAATAACATTGGTAAAGGCAATGCCCGTCATAACTGCCAGCAACAGGGCTCCGAGGGTTTCCTCTGCGTGCCTGTCAAGAAAATTCCACATGGTGCATCCTCTGCCCTGCCGGCGGGAAATATATCCCCGCCGGCAGGCATGGTGTTACCGCACAGCCGCCATATCTTCCTGAGCGGCCTTGACCAAGTCCTTGCCAATGGTCTCGGTCCATTTGTCACGAACCTTTGAAGTGACGGTATAAAAACGCTTGATGTCATTTGCAGTCAGTCTGCTAATGGTCATGCCGTGTTCCTGCATGCAGGCGTAGGGGTCTGTCACAGCAGGCACCTTGCCCAGCTGTTTGAGATACGCCAGTGATGCTCCGTCATCCATGCCTAGGCGGGAAAGAGCCTTGCCGTACTTTTCAGCCTCTGCGGCACAAGCTGTGAGCAAAGCCTGATCTTCAGGGCTGAAGCTCGTCCATACCGTGGTATTGGCGCACAACAGGAGGGGATCAATAAGGTAATGCCAGTCGCAGTGGAACTTGTGGAAATCCCATATTTTCAAGGGGATATTGATACCATTGGTGGGGTTTTCCTGACCGTCCACCAGCCCCTGCTGGAAGCCGGTGGTGGCTTCGCTCCAATTCATGTTCACAGGGTTTGCACCCAGTTCACGGAAGGTTTCGATAAAAATGGGGCTGCCTACAACACGAATTTTGAGGCCCTCCATATCAGAAGGTTGCGTAATGGGGCCCTTGCTGGTGGTCAGCTCACGAAATCCGTTTTCTGCCCAACCAATAAATTTCACACCTTTCTTTTCTACAGCAGCAATGATCATTTTGCCTGACTTGCCTGCCATAATGGCGTCCATAGCCTTATAGCGGTCGGGCTCCACAGCCAAAAAGAAAGGCAGGGCTGTGAGGTTCAATTCCTTGATCTGTGGCGACCAGTTGATGGTCGACGCCAGAGAGAAATCAATGGCCCCGTTGCGCAGCAGTAAAAATTCAGAAGTCTGTTTACCGGCCATAAGCTGGGCCGAGGGAAAAACCTTGATGTTGATGCGCCCCTGAGAGCGTTCTTTCACCAGCGCGGCAAAAAATTCTGCAGTTTGCGCCCAGCCTGAAGAAGGGCCGGGCACAACACTCAGGCGGTATTCTGCCTTGTAGGCGGCCATGCTCCCCTGGGGGCAACATAACAGCAGGGCGAACAGTGTCACGGCGCAGGACTGAAAAAATTTTTTCATGGCTTCAGCATTCCTCCCTAACGTCTAATGCCAGCACACCTACCCCAGTCACAAAAAAGACAACAGCAGGTGCAGGGCAGGCAAAACCACAACAAGGGCCATGGTGCTGTAAATCCAGCAGGCATTGGCCAGATCCAGATCCAAATGAAAGAGTGATGGCGGTATGAGCGCATTCATGGCAACGGGCATGGCAGCCAGTATGACCACCGATTTCAGAACAAGCCCGTCACCCAGCGTGTGCAGCCCCAGCATGCAGGCTCCTCCCACGACACACGCGGGCACTAGCAGGAACTTGATGGCGCATATCCCCAAACTCGGCAGAATATAGCAACCAAGGCGGGAAATGCGCAAGCCCAACCCTATGGAGAACAGGAAAAAGACTGTCGATGCAATAACAAGGGCTGATGCCACATGTGCCAGCACAGGCGGTCGGTGCACCGCCAATACGTTGAGCGTAATGCCCAGGCCCAGGGCGCAGAGTACCGCATATAAGAGCGGCGAACGGTACGGCCGCCTGAAAAGCGTAGTATCGCCGCTGCCGTATCTCCGGGCCACAGGCATGGCCACACTGAAATAAAAAATTTCTTCGCACAAACGGTACAGAGCTGTAAGCGCAATGGATGCCTCGCCCAGCCAAAAAAGACAGACCAGCGAACCAATAGCGCCGATATTGGTAAAGCAGCCACAACAGTACAGGCTTCCTGTCTCCGGATTTCCTAGTCGCAGCACTCGTGCAAGCATGAGTGCAAACAGTCCGCCTACCCCCCAGGCAGCAATCCCGAGCAAAGGCAACACCAGAAGGCGGGCATCAGGCCGGGCAAGCCCCCACAGGGAGAGCATGGCAGCCAGAGGAATGCACCCAAAGAGCGCCACCATCTGCAGGCCCTGACGCAGCTGCGAGGCCCCCCTGCCCTGTCCTCGTCGTTCTGTTATCCTGCGGAAAACATAACCGGCCGCAAGAGAAGCAAAAATAATCCCCAAAGTGCCCATGGGCGGATGTCATGACACAACGCGTGTCCGATGCAGTTGCCAATGGTGCCGCAGGGGCGCAGCCATTACTGGCCACCGCATATCTTGCAGGCGGTATAGCCCGCACGCAAGGCTTCAGCAGGAGAGGCAAAGCGTGCCGTACACTTCTGGCAGTTGTAGTAACGGCAGGTATGGTTGTGAAAAATCTTGCTCTCCGTATTGCCGTGGTAGACACCATAGGCAACACCGGGGGCTGGGCTAGCGGCACGTCTTGCGCCCGGCGCTGCCCGGCGCACAGCTGGGGACTGCCTGGCTGTGTCAGGTGCGGCCTGGACGGCTCCGTTGCTGCCTGAATAGGGTTGTGCCCTGCGGGCAAAGGGATTGGAGGTAGACCCCTGAGGACGGCTTGCCGGAGCAGGCGCAGAAGAGGCTGAGGGGCTTTGCCGCACGTTCGGGGCGGCAGGCTGCGGGTTTGCTGCAGAGCCGGCTGGCTGCTGCACAGTGCCGCGTGAGCCAGAAGCAGCGCGACGCACGCCTGGCGCTACGCGCTTATGGCTGTTTTTTGCGGGATGGGGTGCTGGCGTGACCTGCGGCGATGCTGAAGGATCAACCGTCGCAGCAGAAGCAGCCAAGGCTGCGGGTGCAGCCAGCAGGAGCGCAAGCAGTGCAGCACAGGAAAAAACAGAGAACATATTCCTCATGGCAGACCTCCAGATGGGTGACATACTAGCACAAGCCCTTTACATCTACAATAGACTGGCCATTGACGAGGAATCTACTGCAAATGCAAAAGCCTTTTCTTTTGGCACCATCAGGGGTATGTATCGCCATCTTACATTTCGCGAGGTCTGCCATGAAGCTGATGGATATATTTGACATTCCCACCCCCGAAACCCGCATTCCCATGCCTTATGTCATAGCTGAGGCAGGGGTGAACCACGAAGGCAGTATGGACATTGCCCGACGTCTCATCGACGAGGCCGCCGAAGGCGGGGCTGATGCCATCAAATTCCAGACATACAAGGCCGGCACCCTGGCCTCCAAGGATTCCCCGGCCTATTGGGATACCACGCAGGAACCCACCAGGAGCCAGTATGAGCTCTTCAAAAAGCATGATTCCTTCTGGAAAAACGAATTTGAGGCCCTGAAGAAACACTGCGACGCGGCGGGCATTGCCTTCATGTCCACACCCTTTGATGTTGCTTCCGCACAATTTCTCAACGATCTTATGGATGTGTTCAAAATTTCTTCATCAGACATTACCAACAAGCCTTTTATCCGCATACTCTGTGATTTCCACAAGCCCATTATTCTCTCAACAGGCGCTGCGCATCTGCATGAAATTGCCGAAGCCGTGGAATGGATTGAAGCCAAGGGCAACAAGCTTGCCCTGCTGCACTGCGTACTCAACTACCCCACAGCAGATGAAAACGCCGCCTTAGGCATGATACCCGCACTAAAACGCCATTTTCCGCAACATGCCGTGGGCTATTCTGACCACACCCTGCCCAAAGACATGCACATTCTAGAAACAGCAACGCTTCTTGGCGCCCGTGTACTGGAAAAACATTTTACCCACGACAAGACCCTGCCCGGCAATGACCACTACCACGCCATGGATAAGAAGGACCTCAGGCATTTCCTCACCCGCCTCAAGGCAACCTTGGCCAGCGTGGGCAGCATGGAACTGCGGGCTCTGCCTGAGGAGGAACCCGCACGGCAGCATGCCCGCCGTTCGCTGGTGACAGCCCGCCCCGTGCAGGCGGGACAGCAGCTCACCCCTGCCGATCTTACCTGGAAGCGCCCTGCCCACGGCATTTCCCCTCGCGACTATGATGCTGTGCTGGGCATGCGTGCACGGCATGATCTGCCCGATGACCATGTACTCTCCTGGGCTGACCTGGATAATGCCTGATGCTTGATTCTCGTACCACGCTGGTGCTGGGCCGCATGCCCCCTGGGGCAACTCCTGCAACTCACAAGGCGGCTGGTCCCTGGTGTTTTGCAGAACAGGAAGACCTTTTTCCTCACTGGGAAAGTGACTATACTTTTGCCCCTGAACCTCTTGCCGACAGGGCATTGCAGGCCAGGGCCTGTGCAGAGGCCAAGGCATTGTGCGCTCGCGCCCTTCCCGCAATAGCAGATACCCTGTGCCCGCACAGCAGGAATCTGCCCGATGCCTACTGGGAAACCCTGCTTGTTCCCTGGGTGCTTGCCGTGGCGCGGCAAATTGTAGAGCGTTGGTGGCGTGTCAGGGCAATAGTTAATGTATTAGGTAAAGAATCACTCCATGTACCACTGCTGCCGCAGGACTGTACGTTCAGCTTTGCCCGCAGTCAGGATGTTATTCTTCACGGCGCGTTGGGGCATGACTGGAATCACTGGCTGTTCTCCCGCCTGCTGGAATCCGTGCTCCCTCCCGCATGGAGTACAACATATTTGCCAGCCGTCCATCGCACCTATGGCTCTCAAACCCCACTGCACGGCAGAGCGCACCTGCGGGCATGGCTACGAGCCCTGCTGCTGCGCCTTCCCTTTCCCCCGCTCAAAGGCATGCGCATAGGACAAAGCCTGCGTTATTCCCTTGCTCTGCTGCATCGCAGCCGTGGCGCAGACAAGGCTACTCCCCTTGTCGCATACGCGTCAGCGGCAAGGGATACTGCACCGCCGTTGCCGCTGGATACGCTGCCAATTTTTCTGGCATCACTACCGCGTGATCTGGCAGACCTGCAACACCCCGTGGCCTTACGTTCCGACCCTCTTGGCCCACGGCTGCGTGTGGCCACGGTGCTCGCTTATGAAGATGCTGCCTACAGGCAAAACCTGGCCATCTGGCGTGGACGTGGCAACAGGCTGATGTATGTACAGCACGGCGGCAACTACGGTCAGGTGCGCACAGTGTGTGACATGGAGCTCGTTGAATACAGCCAGCATGCGTTCGGTACCTGGGGCTGGACGCACCACGGTACATGCCATGGCAATTTTGTACCCGTGCCCTATCCCCAGCTTGCTGCCGAACATGCCCAGGCAGCCCGGCAAATATGCCAGGATGGAAACTCCTCCAGCCTGCTTATGATAGGCACGGAAATGGCCGCCTTTCCTTACCGCCTGGAATCCCTGCCCACGCCCCTGCAAATCATACGTTACCGCAAAGATAAGGCCCGTTTTTTTGCAGCTCTGCCGGCCAACATACAATCACATGCCGTTTACCGCCCCTATTTCTCCGTACCAGGCACCCTGCGTGACGGCCCCTGGCTGCAGGAACAGTTTGCCTGGTTACGTTTGGCAGAAGGCCCTCTTGCGCCACATCTTGCGCGCTGCCGTCTGCTGGTCCTGGACCACAACGGCACCTCACTGCTGGAGGCCATGGCCGTAAACAGACCCGTTGTGGCCTTTTGGTGGCGTGAGCATTGGCCGCTTACAGAAGAAGCCGAAGCATTGCTCAACGTGCTGGCCACAGCTGGCATCTGGCAGCCAACACCGCTACAGGCGGCCGCCAAGGTTGCGGCAGTCTGGGAGCATCCCATGGACTGGTGGATGTGTGATGACGTACAAAAAGCTCGCAAGGCATACTGTGCCCGACAGGCCATGCTGGCCGATGGTGGGCCTGACGCCGTTTGGATACAACTGTTACAGGATATATAAAAACATGCGTAGCAGCATTCTCTACTGGTTAGGAATTGGGACATTCTGCCTCACCGCACTTCTTGGAGCAGGCAATGCTCTTGCTGATGACAGCGCAGATGGTGCAGCACTAGGAGCTGCGCAGAAAGCGCTGAATGCTGAAGACTATGCCCAGGCTGTGCGCCTTCTCAAGCCACTGGCAGACAACGGCAATGCCGAAGCCCTCTATGTTATGGGCCGACTGACGCTGGAAGGCAAAGGCGTCAAAAAGAATATCGCCCGCGCTGCCGAATTCTTCCGTCTAGCGGCAGAAAAAGGCGACGTGAGCGCCATGAACTCCTGGGCAACTGCTCTCGTCTCTGGCAGGGGCGTAGCCCGCAATTTTCGTGAAGCAGCCCGCTGGTTTCGCAAGGCGGCAGAACAGGGACTTGCCATGGCCCAGTACAATCTGGGGTACCTGTACGCCTATGGCAAGGGTGTGCCTAAGGATGAAAAGGCAGCCATAGACTGGTACACCCGTGCGGCTAATCAGGGCCTGGCTCCTGCCCAATATTCTCTGGGCTGGACCTATCTGAACGGCAGTGGGGAAAACCAAAGTGACACCAAGGCTGCCCACTGGTTTGAAAAGGCAGCTGAGCAGGATTACGCCAAGGCGCAGAACAACCTTGCCTATATGTACGCCGAGGGCCGTGGCTACGCGCGCGACCCGGAAAAAGCCCTGCAATGGTATGACCGCGCTGCGGCCCAGGGCTATGCCGAGGCGCAATACAATCTGGGCTATATGTATGAGCAGGGCCTTGGCGTTCCCCAGGACTATACCAAAGCAGTGGAATGGTATCGTAAGGCGGCGGAACAGAACGAAGGAGCAGCGCAGTACAGCCTGGGCCTGATGTACGATCAGGGCACGGGTGTGCCACGCAATCTCACCGAGGCCATGCGCTGGTACCAGCTTGCAGCCAAAAATGGCGATCCTGATGCCAAGGCAGCACTGCGCAGCCGCGCCAGGTCCTCGGCATCTGCCACACACAAGCCTGCAGACAAAAAGAAGCCGTAGGGTCAGCCATCGCCGGCCCCACGGCTCCCACAATGCTCTTGTCGTCTGCTAACCGCTAACCGGCCGCGCGCTGCAGGCGGGCCAGGGTTTCTGCACGCCCCAAAAAGGCCATGATATCCTTCAGGTGGGACCCACCCATAAAGCCCATGAGAGCCGTGCGCAAGGGCGGTGCCACCTGCTTGAACTTCAGGCCGTTGTCGGCCACATAGGCATTGAGCGCCGCATCGAGACTCTCGGAAGTAAAAGGCTCGCAGGCTGCAAAGATAGGCGCGAGCCTGCGCAGGTGCTCCTTGCCGGCATCTGTAAAATGCTTGGCGGCATCCTTCTCCACATAGGAGAGTTCGTCTGCGGGGACAAGCAGCGGCCGGAAAGCCTCGGCCATGGCCTTGAGATTGTTTGCCCGTTCACGGAACATCTCGCACAGTGGAATGAGCCGCTCCTCTGGCAAATCGCCCAGGCCGGCCTCCCTGACAAAGGGAGCCACAAGCCTGGCCAGCTCTTCCAGAGGCATCTCGCGCATAAAATGGGCATTGCACCATTCCAGCTTGGCAGGATCAAAGGCTGCAGAAGCTGGATTGAGATTCTTGCCGTCAAAAAATGCAATCAGCTCTTCCCGGGTGAACAGTTCCTGATTGCCATGGGACCAGCCAAGCCGCACCAGGTAGTTGACCAGCGCCTGTGGCAGCAGGCCATCCCTCTGATACTCAATGACTGCCCTGGCACCATGCCGCTTGGAGAGTTTCTGTTTGTCAGGTCCCAGAATCATGGGAACATGACCAAAGGTGGGCACCGGCAGCCCCAGAGCCTGATAGATGAGAATCTGCCGTGGCGTATTGGAAACATGGTCGTCCCCCCGAATAACATGGGTGATGCCCATCTCGTAGTCATCCACCACAACGGCCATATTATAGGTAGGCATACCGTCGGCCCGCCTGAGCACCATGTCGTCCAGCTCTGCCACATCCACGGCAATGCGGCCCTTGACCATGTCGTCAAAGACCACCTTACCGGTCAGCGGCGTTTTGAGGCGTACACAACGCCCTTCGCCCGGGCCAAGTTCCCTGCTACGGCACCGTCCGTTATAGCGCGGCTTGAGCCCCTTTTGACGGGCTTCCTCACGCATGGCCTCCACTTCTTCCGGGGTACAGTCACACCAATAGGCATGTCCGGTCTCCAGCAGCTTATCCACATAGCGACTGTACACGTCAGCACGCTGTGTCTGGTAGGTGAGCTCACCGTCCCAGTCCAGCCCGAGCCAGCGCATGGAAGCGAGAATGGAATCCGTATATTCCTGCTTGGAGCGGAGTAAATCCGTATCTTCAATACGCAAATGAAAACGGCCTCCATAGTGCCGGGCCAGCAGCCAACAGAAAATGGCAGTGCGTGCACCGCCGATATGCAGATGCCCCGTAGGGCTGGGGGCAAAACGGGTAACCACGTTCGTCATAATACTGTCCTTGCAAAAATTGTCGTTGGGGCGAAAGTGGCGCATAGAGAGACTGCTGTCAAGAGCGCACCAGAACTGTTGCACAGGTATTCAAGCCAACAACACTGCTCCAAGGCTCTTCTGCTCCGTTGAACGCATGAAGGCAGTACTGGACAAGCAGTGATATCAATACCTCCGTTGCAGGAAACAATCACTATCACCCGCAGATTGGCCCTTCGCACCGCCTTTTGTGCACGAGTATTTCCTTAAGTAAGCCGTAACATCAGACACTCTTTTCTGCCATGCTCTAGAAATGCTTGCCTGGCGCGGCTTTCCCGTTCTGTGAACTTTAGGAAAAAAATGGCGGCCACAAGGGTATATTTCACATAACATAGTGTTTTTACAAATTATATTGTCTTCCAATATTGTCTACAATTATGCAAGGACTTTAGAGCCTTGTTTCTTCGTTTTTTTATATTTTTGCCTATATGTAAATCTAATAGGTTATCCTTTTTTCCTTAAGTAGACAATATTGGAAGACAATATAATTTGTAAAAACACTATGTTATGTGAAATATACCTTTGTGGCCGACATTTTTTCCAAAAGTTC
>JAFTDG010000137.1 GCA_017454325.1 Desulfovibrio sp.
GGTGACTTTGTATATTTGTAACATCCAGTTTGTGCCTTTCAAAAAAAAGCAGAGGCCCCTTGGTTCACCCAAAGGGCCTTTGGATTGTATATCGAATTGCTGTAGCTATACTTTCAAGCCTACATATTGGTTTTGGCTAACATATCCCTTGCGGCTTGGCGCAGAGCATCACGCCAAGCTTCGTCGTTTTGGCCTTCGAATAGCTCACGGTTGCGGAGCATCTCCTCTTCTTTGCTGAGCCAGAGTAGATCATTGATATCCTGGTCGTTCATAGCTGCCTCACAAACTTTATGCTGCGAGTTCCTTTACAAGTGCTAACGCTGCGGGATTTTCTTGGAGAGCGATGTTCAGCTTTGCGATCAGTTGTTTGCACTTCTGCTCATCATGCTTACGGAGCTGAGGCAGTTCCCGTACTAGGCAGGAGTATTCCTGTGTCAGTGTAGTGCGTTGGTGGGTCTCAGCCTTTTTTGCATGGCGTGTGGACTTTGTACTGCCATCTTGTAGTGCTTCACGCAGAGTGGTTGTGAGTGTCTCGTTCTGAGGGATGCCCAACACCTGTTTCACGGCGGCGACAACATCCTGATGCCTTAGGTAATTCTCCATATTGCTCATGATGGCTCCTTTATTTTAATGTAGTTGCGGTGTTGCCAACTAACAGCCATGCATGCAGGATAAAGGAGTCAGGAGCTGTGTCGGTATGTCAGTATCAAGCGTCAGCGATGATCCAACCATGCGTGGTGATTTTTTTCACAGATTAATCATCCCATCCTTAAATGCAAGAGATATTTTCTAGAGAATTTTTAGATTCATGAATCCATAGGGAAATTGGCAAGTCCTAGGAGTATAAAAGGGATGCAAATGGTCGTATCAGAAGGTGCCAGCTCATAGCGGAATTTTCGTGTAGATTGCTCCCTGTGGCGTAAGCTGGCTGCGCATGAGGTCAAACCCTTTGCAACGCCAGCTGATTGGCGGTGGATTCTGCAGCATTTTCATAAGTGCTGGAGGCAACGGCCTCCCATCTGTACGAGCCAGTGTCAGGTGTGGTCGATAGTCTCGTTTTTCGCTGGAAAGCCCTACAGCCGCTATGGATTCATTCACGCTTTTAGCCAATGCTGTCAGCTCATTCATCCCACGGTGTCCTGAAAGCCAGAGGATTTGCGGAGATTTCAGATTTGGAAATGCCCCAGTGTAAGATAACTCGACCTCAAACGGCTCAATGCGCAAAGGCATGAGGGCACTTTTTACTCGTGCTATGGCCTCCGGCGTTTGCTCGCCAAGAAACCGTAGCGTAATGTGCAACTGTTCACGCTTTACCCAGCGAAGGTGGGCTAACGGTTTCAGATTTTCTAGAAAAGCCACCAGTTTACTGGCTGCTGGCTCAGGGATATTGACTGTAGCAAAAGCACGGATGCGATCGTCTTGCGATACGGAGATAGTGGTGGGCATTGTGTGGCTTTTGTTGTTGTATATGCGTAACTTCGATGTGCATGTTCTCGTTGTGAGTAATTAAATGCACTGGATTGATGCTCAATACTTCGGCCATTGAAAGGTACTTATGCTTTAGCCAGCACATCAACTGCATATTGGTTGAGGCTCTTTCCTACTGCTTTGGCTTGAGCAGCCAGTCTAGCATGAAGTGAAGGGTCCAGTCGTAGTACAAACTTGCCGGAATACGGGTGGTTGGGTTCTTTACCAATTTGCTTACAGTGTTCCAGATAATCGTCCACGGATGCCTGAAACTCCTTGCGAAGCTCGGTAACGCTTTCTCCTTCATAGGAAACGATGTCATCTATTCCTGCAATACGACCAAACAATATATTATCTTCTTCGCTGTATTCTACGGTTCCGGCATAGCCTTTGTAGGTCATGGCGTTTTTCATAGTGTTACTCTGAAATGTGCAGCTATGTCGTAAGGCCATGTACCAACGATATGTCAACGGGTTTGTTATGCTCGGCTGTCGATAGTTTGTCCAGCAGCTATGTGCATTGTCAAAGGAGTACAGCGGATTCACTGCGTTACGAAAGGCGTCTGTATGTTTGTAACTGAATGCCATCGCTGTGTAATTCTTATGCATGGTCAAATATCGAAGGGTGAGGAATGGAATCAGACTTTTCGTTGCACACATTTCCTACGGTGAGGGTAATGCCGCAGTATAGAAGAGTCACCAATGCGCGACGCTTTCGCCAGCGTGAGGGACACATGAGTTGGTACTTTGTGCGTATGTACAAAACACATGGCAGCACATGTTCCTCTGCGTGATGTTTTACGCCTTAATAGTTGTGGCTAGTGTGCATTTAATGCCGTTAAGGATACCTATTAACACTGTCTAAGCGTTATGCAAAAGGCAGTGCATGAGTTCATGCGCTTGACTTTAACTTCTTGTATTGCATTTCCATCTATATTGGCTATATGTACTCACGAGCCCAAATAGTGTCGAATAGACCACAAAAAAGCCCCCAACAGGGGGCTGTTGGAGGCTTTTAGAAGTTCAGTCTAGCAGAGTTAGGCCGGGATAATGCACGGATTTATGCCGATCAACCGTGCACGGTTTGGCGTAATGACCTGAGCTATGATGTTGTGCGCTTCGAGGAGATCAAGCGCAGGGAAAATCTCAATGGTTGTGCGCACATCGGTTTGCTGTGCGATATCACGCGATGTGAACACATGATGGCGATGACGTTTCACCCACTTCAGAATTTTGTTAGCATTTATGACAGCGCTGTATCCCAAAGGCTCACAAAGAAATCTTTTGCATTCGAAAGCATATTTCGCAAGGCTAACTGCATTTGTCATGGTGTACTCGTCAATATAATCACAAGGTGTGTGCCAGTTATTTACAACGTGTATCGTAGCAGCAATACGTAACGCAGTACCAGCCAGTTTGCGCAATGTATATTTGATGATTTGAGTATGTTCCGCGTACATCATGTCTTGAATTTCATCACGGAAGTTTTGCAGAATTCTCGATGCGCCGTCAGTCAAATACAAATCGAAGAACTTTCCTTGCATGCAGTATCCGATGCACGCTTCAAGGATTTCTGTAATCAGGGCATTATATTCGTCGAATACAAGTTCTTCTGCAAGTGGATTGCACGCCTGTAACTGTGTTGGAATGATAGTCATGAATCTTGCGCCAAGGCCAGATTCATGGACTGTTGGTTTGTTAAAGAAGTTGTGCACAATCTTCATCTGCGCCAAAAGCATGATGGTGATGAAAGGATGCGCAATTTCGATCTGGTTTAATTCAGAGCCATAGGCGACAGGCTCTAAGTCATAAGCCTTATTAAGCAAGTCGTTGTGATTGATACCTTTACTATAATGTGTCATGAATTTCTCACCTTCTGCAGAAAAGATACTTATGCCTCCACCGTTGCGCATCATCTTTTTCATCAAATTAATGTCAGTTGATGCATCTGTAATTATAGAAGAGACTCTTGTGTATTGCTCTTCACTAACCATTTCAAGATCACGCATGTCATCGACAAATTCACTGTAAGCACTTAAGATTGCCTCCTTATCAAGGTTACCGTAGTCGTCAAACATGGTTGCCAACAGCAATTTGACATACTCTTCTCGTTTGGATTTAATAACCCCATTGCAGAGGCCTTTCTCAAGTTTTTCGCGCTTCGATATATCCCCAAATTCTACGATGAGCCGAGTCTGCTTGGCAATAAATGGCGCACACAGTATTTCGAACAGTTTGCTTTTCATCGTGCCACTCTCAGCAACAAGCATTGTGTACAACGGCATGTGCTCAAGCCAGTTCGCATTGGCATGTACAAAGAAGCGCCCGCGCATTGCAGAATTCAAAAAAGACAGCACTGTCAAAGTCACTGCCTCATAGTTCCAGCCGGTGATATTAACAAGTGTATTTATCGTATCCTGCAATACAGGATTGCCAATTTGATAATAAAAACTGTTAAACGGCGGTGTTGTATGTAATTGTAAAGGCATCTTATACATCAACTGCTGCATCTTCTGCACAAGCTGCTGATACATCTGTACATCGTATATATTACTCTGAAGCTTTTTGAACTCGTTATACGCTTTGTTGATCTCCATTGTATCCCATGTATTGACGCTGTTCGGCGGTACAATAGTGTTGCTGTACGCATTTGGGAAGATGTTATAAGGCTGGATATTGCTGTTTATCATAACAATATGCTCCTTTTTTTGGCGCGGCACATGAAGTACCCCACCATGGTTATTAATTATGCGTTGTTAGTCACTACTACATCAGCTTGAGCTTCTGCTGCTACTATTTCAAAAAATCCTGAGTCGCCATTGCCATCCAGTTCGAACTTCACGATGATGCCATTCGCGCTAGCCTTGCTGTGCTGAGGCAGCAGACTCTGGAACGCAACGGGCATCTCGGCAAATGACACCGATGCCGTCGTTGGCTTCCATTTCACCAGTATTTCAGGCGCTACCAAGGCGATTTCTGCCAAATGGCGCTTGAATTGGCCGAGAGACAGTTTGTTTTTGCCGATGATAGCGTCACGGCTCATGTTTGCGCGGATGCCTTCCATAACCTGCTGATTTACTTTGATAAAATCTGACCTTCGAGACATTTTTCCCCTCCTGTTGGCTATTGCCTGCGGTTAGGTGTTAAAAAATTTGAACCTTAGCCACGCGCTTGCGGCCAAAAATACTGACGCACAAGAGCTTGTTCCATTTAACGCTATTCTATTTTCAAAGAGCGGCAGCCCTACTTTGCTCGACGAGGTTCCACCCTGTGGCTCTCCATATACGAGAGCACGTCTGAGAGCTTGTACCTGACGGAGCGGCCAAGCTTGTAGTACGCAATGCCAATGTCAGCGATTCGTTGTTTTCGCAAAGTTGAGAGGCTGATTCCGGTTATTTCGAAAACCTGCCATTCATTTAGCCAACGGTGTTGTTCTGTGTTACAATCTTTAAGTGTGGCATCCATACCCATCTCCGCTCTTCGCGTTGTATTCAGGCTGAGGACTGCTGTTATGTATGAGAAAGGCTTGAGAAAATCACGGAGAGGAATGCAAGAAAATAGTTCTCCGCATCCAATACATTGAATTTATTTATTAACAAATCCTAAAATTTCTTTCTTACCTGAATGCAGATGGCGTTTGTGGCAGAGGGTTGGTGCTTGTAAGTGTAGTGACTGGAAGACCTGACGGCGTACTGAATTGCTGCTGACGGGGCATCCCATGGAACACAAAAAGCATGGCAAGGTGCCCCACTGAACGAGAGACGTGTTAGTGATCTTGTCCGGCATGCCGCACTCAAGGGTAAATTTTGACATTACAGACCCGACATATTCCAACGGGGAAAAAGCAATATTGGACGGCCGTCAGATGAAAACAGCAAGTATTACTAGCTCAGTGACTGTAGACGCCATTATCGGCCCATGCTTGGCGACGGCAAGAACCAATGCTCAAGAGTGAATGTGCTGGTTTGTTCAGTGGTGGCGAGTTGAAAAGGTTGGATCGCTGATCATGGTGGTTACGAATGTGGGATGGTTGCCGACACCAGTCTGACACCATATTAAGTGAAAAATGTAATTGGAGTGAAGGGGATTGTGCGATTGGATAGGCCCAATGCGTGACTCCAGATCGGCAGGAGCCGAGCCAACAGGACGCGAGTATGTTGTTTAGACATAAAGGAAAGTGCTGTGCTGAACACGGATCTGGTTGCAAGACCTATACGACTGCTGATCTAGCATATCGTAGTATGGTATTAGCAGGCTAGCATACGGCGGACTTCGATTGCCGTAACGTAACCATCAACAAGGGGGGGGGGCGTTACGAGATAAGTGCGGGATGGAATTTTGGGGTAAGTTTTGTCATCTATTGATCCTGAATGTCCGAATTGGTGCGGGGAATGGTGCGGGGACAAAAGAAGAAGGGGTTACAGTGTGACCCGTAACCCCTTGAAATCCTTGGTGGACAGTGCAGGACTTGAACCTGCGACCCCCGCCTTGTAAGGGCGATGCTCCACCAGCTGAGCTAACTGTCCAAATATATGTCATTACCAGAACGTCAAAACAAAATGATTGTCGGTCATGCCGAACGGGAAGTCAAGGTTTTCCTTCTTTTTGGGAAAGAAAATTTTAGCTCCGTGTTGAGTAATTCTTTATATGGCGACGTTGCGCAGTTACTGTGATGTATGGGAAAGGTTTTAGAGATACTGACATTCCCTTTCTTTGCAGTAAGGACATTCCTCGCCTTTATTGAGACTTTGCAGGATACCGCATTCCCTTCCTTTGCCGCCGGAACATTTGCGCAGCAAGGATTGCAAATGCTGTTTTAGATGTTGCAACTCGGCGATCTGGTCATTCACACGGGTAATGTGTTTTTCCACAAGGGCGTTGATCCAGTCGCAGGAGATGGTGGGGTTGTCCCTGAAGGTAAGTAATGACCGGATTTCGGAAAGAGTCATCCCGTGCAGGCGACAGTGACGGATGAAGCGCAGACGTTCAATTTCACTGTCGCCGTAAAGTCTGTAATTGCCCGATGTTCGTTCCGGTTTTTGTAAAAGTCCTTCTTTTTCATAATACCTGATAGTGACCGCTTGGCAGCCGGTCATCCTGGCAAGCTCGCCAATTTTGACCTTCATCAGTAATCCCTTGCAGAAGGATGCATGCGCAGTATTGGAGACATTTCCTGTCAGTTGGCAACAATATTTACCAGTTTTCCCGGAACAACAACGACCTTGCGCACCGTAAGATTCGCTATATGCCGTTGCACTGCAGCATCTGCCAGGGCGGCCTGTTCCATAGCTGTTTTGTCGGCACCAGCAGGAACACGTGTTGTGCCACGCAGCTTGCCATTAACCTGGAGCGCCACCTCAAGCATGTCCTGCTCGGTTGCAGCGGCATCCCAACGGGGCATGAGCTCAGCGGCAAGTGGTGTCGTATGCCCCAGCCGTTCCCATAATTCCTCACACACATGAGGCGTCACAGGAGAAAGCAGGGTCAGCACAGAGGCCATGGCCGAAGAGAAGACCCGTCGTCCGCCGTCGCTGCTGCGCAGGTGTTCGCGGGCAAGGTACATGGCGTTGACCAGTTCCATCACAGCGGCAATGGCCGTGTTGAATTGGAAACGGTTGCCCATGTCTTCACCGCATTTTTTGACAGTAAGGTGTTCGCGGCGGCGCAGCTCGCGAGCTTCAGGCGTGGCGGCATCCTGCGCGTTAGCTTGGCAGGCCTTGAGGGGGAGCAGATGCTCTTCTTCCTCGGCAAACAAACGCCATACTCGCCCGATAAAGCGTGAGGCACCCTCAATGCCGGCATCAGACCAGTCGAAGTCACGCTCCGGTGGCGCCGCAAACAGGCAGAACAGACGAACTGTATCTGCACCGTATTTTTCGATCATCTCAGATGGTGCCACAATATTGCCCTTGGATTTGGACATCTTGCCCCCATCCTTGAGCACCATACCCTGTGTGAGCAGGTTGCTGAACGGTTCGGCAAGCGAAGGGGGATAAAAGCCCAGGTCACGCAATACCTTTGTGAAAAAGCGGGCGTACAGCAGATGCAGAATGGCATGTTCCACGCCGCCAATATATTGATCTACAGGCAGCCAGTACGCCAGCGCTGCAGCATCAAATGGCGTTACATCATTACGGGGGCTCGTATAGCGGGCAAAATACCAGGAGGATTCCACAAAGGTATCCATGGTGTCTGTTTCGCGCCTTGCCGGCTGGCCGCAACGCGGACATGTGCAGGCAACAAAGCTTTCCGTTTCAGGCAGAGGCGAGCGGCCGTCATCACGAACATGGGCATCCAGAGGGAGCAGCACTGGCAGATTGTTTTCATTTTCAGGCACAACGCCACAGTGCTCACAATAGACAACGGGGATAGGTGCACCCCAGTAGCGCTGGCGTGAGATATTCCAGTCACGCAGGCGGAATTGGGTAGTGCCCTTACCCTTGCCCTCTCGTTCCAGGGCTTCGGTGATGGCTTTTTTGCCGGTTTCATTATCCATGCCGTCAATAGTACCGGAATTGACCATGACACCCGGGCCTGTGTACGCCTCGGTCATAAGGTTGGGGTCAAGGTGTTCTCCCTGTGGCTCCACAACCACTCTGATGGGCAGACCATACTTGCGGGCAAATTCAAAGTCTCGCTGATCGCCGCAAGGCACACCCATGACAGCGCCCGTGCCGTAATCAGCAAGGACAAAATTCCCCAGCCACAGCGGCACGCGCTCACCGGTCAGCGGGTGTATGGCATAGGCCCCCGTGAAGATGCCTTCTTTTTCCAGCGTGTCTGACTGGCGGTCAATGCGGTCCATGTTGCGGATGCGTTCCACAAATGCGCGGACTTCGTCAGCATGTGCATAGCCGTCCAGCAGGTGCTCCACCAGAGGATGTTCGGGAGCAAGTGTAACAAAGGTGACACCAAAGAGCGTGTCCGGTCGGGTTGTAAATACCTCCAGGCGGTCAACACCCTGCACCGTTTTTTCCAGACCAAAAGTAATGGAAGCGCCCGTGGATTTGCCTATCCAGTTGCGTTGCATGGCCAGTACGCGGTCGGGCCATCCGCCTTCAAGGCGGGTAAGATCTTGAAGTAATTCGTCGCCATAGGCCGTGATTTTAAGAAACCACTGGGTCAGATCTTTCTGTACGACACGACTGTCGCAACGCCAGCACAGACCGTCAATAACCTGTTCATTGGCTAGAACCGTGTGACAGGAGGGGCACCAGTTCTGCGGTGCCTTTTTGCGATAGACAAGGCCCTTTTCCAACAAACGCAGAAAAAACAGCTGCTCCCAGCGGTAATATTCCGGCCGGCATGTGGCTATTTCGCGTGACCAGTCATAGGAGTAGCCCAGGCGTCTGAGCTGTTCACGCATGTTGCTGATATTGGCATACGTCCATTTTGCCGGGTGCGTGTGATTTTTGATGGCAGCATTTTCCGCAGGCAGACCAAAGGCATCCCAACCCATGGGGTGCAGCACGTTGTATCCTTGCATGCGTTTGGCGCGTGCCACCACATCACCGATAGCATAGTTGCGTACATGGCCCATGTGGATATTGCCCGAAGGATAGGGGAACATCTCAAGCACATAATACTTGGGTTTGCTGCTGTCATGGGAGCAGGCAAAGGCGTGTTGTTCCTGCCAGCGGGCCTGCCATTTTTTTTCTATAACCTGAGGATTGTAGCGTTCTTGCGTCATGAAAATCACCCGGCTTGCTGAGATGGGGAGGAATTGTGTACGAGAGGGCTTTTGAGCGTGCCATTCTCCTGAGCTTTGGCTACTGCGTCCAGAATGCCGTTGATAAAACTGCCAGCTCCATCCTCGCCAAACTGACGGCTGAGGTCCAGAGCTTCATTAATGGCAACTTTGGCTGGGATGTCATCACGGCAGAGCATTTCAAACACGGCGAGCCGAAGCAATGTGAGTTCAACACGGCCCATACGGTTTACACGCCAATTGTGGGAATGGCGGTCAATGACGTCGTCCAGTAAGGTGGCACTTTTCCATACGCCTTCTACCAGTTCCCAGGCGAACCCTGATGGAGTGGTGGAGGTGCTTTCCTTGGCTGGATACCCCGGAGAGTTGTAAAAGATGTCCTGCAATTCTTCCAGAGTTTGTACGGACCCAAAGGAAAGACCATACAGCACCTGAAAGGCCAATTCCCTCTCGCCGTGGCGTGTTGCCATTTTACCCCTGGCCATGGATTACAGCTGCTCCAGAACGCGTATGGTTTCCAGCATGGCTGCTGCGGCTTCAATGCCTTTGTTGCCGCCCTTGGAACCCGCCCGCTCAATGGCTTGTTCAATGGTATCACAGGTCAAAAGCCCAAAACCAACGGACACGCCGGTTTGTAGCATACATTGTGCTATGCCCTTGCTGGCCTCTGCACAAACATAGTCAAAATGCGGGGTCGCACCGCGGATGACCGCTCCCAGCACTAGGATGCCATTATACTGACCTGAAGCCGCCAGTTTATGGCAGACCAGTGGCAGCTCAAATGCACCTGGCACGCGCACCAGCGTGATACCGGTATCATCAAGGCCATGGCGTTCCAGGTAGTCAATCGCACCGCTGATAAGGTGATCCACGATGAAATTGTTAAATCTGGCGGCTACAATGGCCACCTTGAGGCCTTTGGCGTCTAACTGACCGGCAATAGTTGTTACCGTGCTCATGCCTTGTCTCCTTGTGGAATTTCACTGTCATTGGGCGTGTTCAGCACACCATTAATAGAGAAGATACTGTCGTAAGAAATCATGAGTACACCCGTTTGAGGCAGACATGGCTTTTTGTGGCCGGGAGCCAGGCATGTATACCGTAAGCAGGCTGCGCACATACTTGCCGATGATATCTGTTTCCATGTTCACCTTGCAGCCGGGCCGCCAACGATGCATGGTGGTACGTTTTTGCGTGTCAGGTATAATATTTACTTCAAGAAAATCCGGGCCACAGGCATTGACCGTAAGACTGATGCCATCAAGGCATACTGACCCCTTGGCGATAACTTCAGGGCCATACGCAGGTGGAAAGGAGAGGCGGCAACACAGAGACTGCCCCGCAGGTGCTATCGTGCGTACCACAGCCAGACAATCAACATGACCGCTGACCATATGGCCGCCCAGCCTGTCCCCCAGGGCAAGGGCACGCTCCAGGTTAACCAGGGAGCCTTTGGGGCAGTTGGCCAGGGTTGTGCGCGACAGCGTTTCTGCCGAAGCATAGACGGTAAATTCTCTGTGGGTATGCGTTTCCACCGAGAGGCAGGCACCGTTGACAGCGATGGATTCCCCGTCTGTCACATCTGGCAGATCAAAGAGGGGACGAAGTGTAAAACGGCGTTCAGCGTTGCCGTGAAGTGCAATGACTTCGCCTTGTCCCTGAATGATGCCGGTGAACATGCGCCTTCCTATAGTGCCGTCTTGGGCATGGACAGCAAGCGAATATGCACGTCACCGCCACAGATGTGCGTGTCGCAGACACGCATGCGCAGGGCTTCATCCAGGCTCAAGGGAGCACGGCCGGAGAAAAGGGGAATCGCTTCGGCATCGCCCAGAACCATGGGCGCAAGGTGCAGATGAAAGTCATCCACAAGATCTGCCTCAAGTAAACTCAAGGCAAGATGGCCGCCCCCTTCGCAGAGTACATAGGGGCAGTGCAGGTCGTCAAACATGACACGCAGCATTCCCTGAAAATTTGGCCCGCCATGTATATTGGGCCCCAAGGCCAGCACCCGTACACCTATTTCACGCAGTGCCTTGGCTGTGGTTGAAGCTGCGGCTGCCGGTGAACCCAGAAAAATTGTCTGCTCTGGGCGTTCCTTAAGCAGGAGAAAATCGGCATCGGGTTGTGGCAGTCGCGAGGTGAGGATGCAGGCAAGGGGTTGTGCTGTAACCTCCACATCTCTTGCTGTAAGACGGGGATTGTCTGCCCGGAAGGTTCCACCTCCCACAAGTACCGCACCGCCGCAAAGGCCAACGCCTGCGCGTAGCGTATGCGTTCTCTTGCGGGAAGCCTCCGAGCTGATCCATTGCGCATGGGCGTTGCGTGTGGCAATGCGACCGTCCAATGTGGCCGCCATTTTCAATATGACATAGGGACGTTTGTGCTTCTGCCATACCAGGAAGTCGGCCACAAGGTCGAGGCATTCTTGCTGACAGACATTTTCAATCACTTCCACGCCGGCTGCGCGTAGCACTTCTGCCCCTCCGCCGGCTTCGGGGTTGGGATCGGCAGTACCAATGACAACACGCGCAATACCTGCTTTGAGAATGGCTTCCGTGCATGGCGGGGTTTTGCCCTGGTGCCGGCAAGGCTCCAAGGTGACCACTAGGGTGCACCCTGATGTAGTTATTCCCAACGAGGCGGCATTGTTGAGGCAATCTGTTTCTGCATGATCTAGCCCCGCAGCGTGATGCCAGCCTCGAGCAACCACTTTGCCGTCGCGTACGAGCACAGCGCCAACCGTGGGGTTGGGGCATGTGCGCCAACGGCCTTTTTCGGCCAGGGCTATGGCTTCGTGCATGAAGGGGATGAAATCTGCATCAGCCATGGTTCGGCTCTCCTGCTTGGGCGCTGACGACAGGTGGTGTGAACTCCACATGTTCCACAGGAACCCCGGCTTCCCGCAACATGCTTTCTGCCAGTTCGTCGGGGTAGTATTCTGCATAGTATATATGTCTGATGCCGCAGTTGATCAGCATTTTAGCGCACAAAACGCAGGGATGCGTAGTACAGTAGAGTTCCGCACCGCTGATATGAATGCCGTGAACAGCCGCCTGGATAATGACATTCTGTTCAGCATGCAGGCCACGGCAGATTTCGTGCCTTTGCCCGGAGGGAATGTGCATTTGCTGTCTGAGGCAGCCAGCATCAAGACAGTGCGACATGCGTGCGGGAGAACCATTGTAGCCTGTAGCCAGAATACGTTTATCCTTTACAGCAATGGCTCCCACCTTGCGGCGCAGGCAGGTGGAGCGGCCACTCACCAGATAGGTGATGTTCATAAAGTATTCAGGCCATGGCATGCGCTGCATGAGATTATGCCCTTCTGTTTCACAATATCAGCTGCATTGGAATTTGCTGGTCACAATATATCAGGCCGGTGCAAAAGCCAAGCACAGTAAGTGTTCCAATGCCCTGCCACAAAGGCTTACCAGGTAAAGAGGGGGAACTGGCGGGCAAATTCTTCGACCTTGCAGCGAATATGTTCAAGGGCAGCGGCATCATCATGTCGGGCAAGAGCGTCAACGATAAAACCCCCAACCGTACGCATATCATCCTCACGCATGCCGCGTGTGGTCAGCGCCGCAGTTCCCAGGCGAATGCCGGAAGTCACAAAGGGAGAACGTGTTTCAAAGGGCACAGTATTTTTGTTGACAGTAATGCCAGCTTTGTCCAGAGCCTGCTCCGCATCCTTGCCCGTAATGTCTGCACGGGTCAGGTCAACCAGCATGAGGTGGTTGTCTGTACCGCCAGAAACGAGCTCATATCCTGCATCCATAAGTACTTTGGCGAGTACTGCCGCGTTAGTAATAATATGCTGCTGATAGGTCTTGAACGCGGGACGGAGCGCTTCCCCAAAGGCCACGGCCTTGGCGGCGATGACGTGCATGAGTGGCCCCCCCTGAATGCCAGGGAATATCTGGCTGTTCAGGGCTTTAGCCATGTCCGAAGCCGCGAGAATCATGCCACCACGCGGTCCACGCAAGGTTTTGTGTGTGGTCGTGGTTGTGATGTGGGCATAAGGGATAGGGCTTTCGTGCAGGCCGGCAGCCACCAGCCCCGCAATGTGGGCCATATCAACCATGAGTTTGGCACCGACCTCGTCGGCAATTTTTCTAAAATGGGCAAAATCAATGCGGCGTGGATAGGCGCTGGCGCCGGCCACAATGACCTGGGGATGGTGCTTGCGGGCGAGGTCAGCAACTTCATCATAGTCAATATAGCCCGTGGAACGTTGCACACCGTAGGAAACAATATTGAAAAGACGGCCTGAAAAATTCACCGGGCTGCCGTGGGTGAGGTGCCCACCGTGAGAGAGGTTCATGCCCAAAATGGTTTCACCAGGTTTGAGCACGGCAAGATAAGCAGCCATGTTGGCCTGTGATCCGGAATGTGGCTGTACATTGGCATATTCGCAGGCAAAAATTTTTTTTGCACGCTCCAGGGCAAGGTTTTCAGCCATATCTACATATTCGCAACCACCGTAGTACCGTTTGCCGGGGTATCCTTCGGCATACTTGTGGGTCAGCACACTGCCCTGAGCCTGGCGAACTGCGGGAGAAACAAAATTCTCCGAAGCAATAAGCTCCAGTTTGTTCATCTGGCGGTTGGATTCAAGCGCGATGGCACGGGCCAGTTCAGGATCTTGAAGGAGAATCTCATCCATGTGGGGGAATCCTTATTATTGTTATATAATAGTGCCCGCCATAGGCGGGCAAAAGATATGCGCAAGGGCGGACGATGTGCGGTCTAGCCCTGCCATTTCCTAAAAATAACACTGGCATTGGTGCCACCGAACCCAAAGGAGTTGCACATGGCATATTCACAGGCAATGTGTTCTGAACCGTTGGTTATATAGTCCAGATCACAGCTTGGGTCGGGATTTTCCATATTGATGGTGCCTGGCAGCATTTCTTCATGCAGCGCCAGGGCAGTAAATACAGCTTCAATGCCACCTGCAGCACCCAGCAGATGCCCTGTCATAGATTTTGTGGCAGAAATTTTAACCTTCTTGGCATGTTGTCCAAAGACAGCCTTGATGGCTGTGGTTTCCGTAGCATCGTTGAGCATGGTAGAGGTCGCATGGGCATTGATATGTCCGATGGCAGATGCATCCACCTGTGCCTCACGCAGTGAATTGGTCATAGCACGTGCCATGCCCTCGCCATCAGCCCTAGGAGCTGTCATGTGATGGGCATCACCCGAAGCCCCGTAGCCAACCACTTCAGCGTAGATTTTTGCTCCGCGTGCCTGGGCTGAAGAAAGCGTTTCCAGCAGCAGCAGTCCCGCACCTTCGCCAATGACAAATCCATCGCGCTTGGCATCAAATGGACGCGAGGCATGTGTCGGGTCATCGTTGTAGTGCGTAGAAAGGGCTTTCAGAGCGGTGAAACCAGCCACACCAAGCGGAGTGACCGTGGCCTCAACACCGCCAGTAATAACGGCTGTGGCGCGGCCCAGCAAAATTTCGCTGTATGCCGTACCCAGGGCATGGAGGGCTGAGGCACAAGCCGTTGTGGTAACAATGTTGGCTCCCTTGGCTCCGGTAAAAATGGAAATTTGCCCGGGACCCATGTTGGAAATAAGCATTGGAATCATAAAGGGAGAAATCTTGTTCGGACCGGCAGACAGCAGCTTTGCGTGCCATGTTTCAAGGGTGTGCAAGCCGCCCAGACCAATACCCAGGATAACACCCGTATCAAAGGCATTCTGCTCGGTAATGGTGTAGCCCGAATCCTCCAGCAGCATTTTGGCTGAAGCCACGGCAAATTGCGTGAAACGGTCCATATGACGCGCCTGTTTTTGCGTCATATATGCTTCAGGGGTAAAATTTTTGACTTCGCCGGCAATACGCGAATCAAAGGCAGATGCGTCAAAGAGCGTGATGGGCGCAATGCCTGACTCGCCTGCGAGAAGTTTTTTCCAGGTGGTTTGTATGTCATTGGCAAGCGGCGTAACGCCGCCGATGCCGGTGATCACTACGCGTTGACGGGTCATGCATGCTCCTTTGACGCAGAGGGGGCGTTACCCCCTCTGTCTAGTAGATGCTTTGAAAGAGCGTTAGCTGTTTTTTTTGTTCTCAATATAGGCAACGGCGTCCTGAACTTTCAGGATTTTCTGGGCGTCATCGTCAGCGATTTCGATGTCGAATTCTTCTTCCATGGCCATGATAAGTTCCGTCAGATCGAGAGAATCCGCCCCAAGATCCTCCACAAAGGAAGCTTCGGGTTTTACTTCGTCAGCACTCACACCCAGCTGATCAACAATGATTTTTTTTACTTTTTCAGCAACTTCAGACATAGTTCCCTCCAGCAACTCTTGATGTTCTTCGTGCTCACAAAAACACGTTAGGTTAACAATACATGCCCCCGTTGACTCCCAGCACCTGGCCCGTAATATAGCTCGCCCTGTCCGAAGCGAGAAAAGCTACTGCCTCGGCCACATCTTCGGCTGTTCCCATGCGTTTGAGTGGAATATTTTGTGTATAGCTTGCACGGACTTCTTCCGTGAGGGTGGCGGTCATATCTGTTTCAATAAAACCAGGTGCCACAGCATTGACTGTGATTTGGCGGGCTGCCAGCTCTTTGGCACAAGACTTGGTGAGCCCAAGCAAGGCGGCTTTGGCTGAAGCGTAGTTTACCTGCCCTGCATTGCCCGACTGCCCCACAACAGAGGAAATATTGATAATCCGGCCTTTGCGGGCCTTGCTCATAATTTTGGCCGCTTCTCGTGTGCAAACAAAGGCTCCCCGCAGATTGACGGCAATAATCTTGTCGAAATCTTCATCCTTCATGCGCACAAGAAAACCGTCCTTGGTGATACCGGCATTATTGACTAGGACTGCAAGGTTTACCTTGTCCTTGACGACAGTGGCGAAAAAATTGGCTACGGCAGTACTGTCGCTGACATTGAGGGGAAAGGCCCATGCACTGTGACCAGACGTGCGTATCGTTGTAACGACGCTCTCTGCTTCTTCCGCACGGCTGACATAGGTGAGCAACACCTGAAAACCGTCTCGAGCAAGGGCTATGGCAATAGCTTTTCCTATGCCACGGGATCCGCCCGTGACGACAGCCGTAGGCTGTGTGTCATTTGGTATGTTTTGTGCTGCACTCATACGGTTTGCCTTATTTTTATTGGGTTAAAACTGCAGTAATGCCGCACCCCATGTAAGTCCTGCGCCGAAAGCCGTTGTCAGTACACGGTCTCCGGGGTGGATGCGCCCTTCAAGACGGGCTTCGGTCAGAGCAAGAGGAATGGACGCAGAAGATGTGTTGCCATATTTTGCAACATTGGTGAATACCTTGTCTTCGGTAATGGCAAGACGAGATCCTACTGCTTCAATAATGCGCATATTGGCCTGATGTGGCACAAGCAGCTGCACTTCGTCCACTGTGAGATGGTTGCGCTCAAGCAATTCTTCACACACGCGAACCATGTTGCGTACGGCATGTTTATAGGTTTCACGCCCTTGCATGGTAATGAAAAATTGTTCGTCAACGGTCGTACCCATGGCATAGGCACAGCTTGTGCCACCACCCACATGGATAAGATTTCGTAGCGTGCCATCGCTGTGGCAGACGACATCGTCGAGTTTTGCCATGGCACAGTCCGCATTTGCAGAAAGCACGCAGGCCGTAGCCGCATCACCAAAGAGCACACAGGTGGACCTGTCTGCCCAGTTAACGCGACGTGTCAGAGCTTCTGTGCAAACGAAGAGAATCTTTGCCTCTGGTTCCTGTGAAATCAATGCACGGCAGAGTGAAAGACCGTACAAAAAACCGGAACACGCTGCCCCTATGTCAAAGGCCATGACGCCGCTGGCACCCAGCTGCCCGGCAATGATGCAGGCAACAGATGGGGAAAGAGCATCCGGTGTGCATGTAGCGGCAATAACATGGGTGAGGGCGGTAGTATTCAGATGCGCCTCATCCAGTGCCTGGACAGCAGCCCTGAGACCCAGGTCAGAGGCGTTGTCTGTTTCTGCCAGCTTGCGACGTTGTCGTATCCCCGTGCGGCTGACGATCCAGTCGTCATTGGTATCCACAATCCTGGCTAGATCGTTATTTGTGAGTACCGCATCCGGTATATAGGCACTCAATGAGTGCATGTGGCACGATTGATTGAGCATACATTTACTGCAGTGTTAAATGGCACGGGAAAAACGCGTTAATTCCTCATTGGCGAGGATGGTTTCGGCAAGGCGTGCGTTAGTTCCCTTACGTACAAACGCCCCGCACATTCTGATGGCATTGGTCATGGCTTTGGCGCTGGAGCGACCATGACACACGATGGAAAGCCCTTGCAGTCCCAGCAGGGGCGCTCCCCCGTATTCGGCATAGTCAATGGTGGCTGCAAAACGTTTGAAGGCCTTCTTGGCAAGGATGCCTCCCAAGGCGGGCAGCACTCCAGATGTGAATACTCTTTTAAGCATACGTATGAGCGATCCGGCAAGGCCTTCGCTCATTTTGACTACCACATTGCCCACAAAACCATCACAGACGACAACATCAAGGTCACCAGTAAAAATGTCGCGACCTTCAGCATTGCCTACAAAGTTGAGATTTTGGGCCATTTTCAGCAGGTCATAGGCTTCTTTAACCTGGCTGTTCCCCTTGCCTTCCTCTTCTCCTATGCTCAAGATGCTCACTCGCGGAGAGGCATACCCCAGCAGATCACGGGCGAAGGCATCTCCCATGAGCCCGAATTGAAAGAGATGGTAGGGGCGGCAATCCACATTGGCCCCGCAGTCCAGCACCACTATGGGTTTTTTTTCTGTGGGCAGAAGGGCTGCAAGGGCGGGGCGTTCCACACCGGGCAGTCGTCCCATGATAAACATGCCGCAAGCCACAGACGCCCCGGAATGTCCGGCACTGACCACAGCATCTGCCGCTCCGTCTTTAACTTGGCGACAGGCTACCTGGATGGAGGCATTTTTCTTGCGCCGAAGTATATCAGAGGGCCGTTCATTCATATGTACCACATCATCGGCCTGCACAACGTCATAATGCACCCCGTCGAGGTCGATCTTATCCAGCTCGGCTTTCAGTTTGGGGGTGTCCCCTACAAGCTGGACATGCAGATCGTAGCGACGTGCGGCATCTATGGCACCGGGCACGACCACTGAGGGCCCGAAATCGCCCCCCATGGCGTCCACAGCGATGATGGGGCGCTCGTTCATTTAGTTGCTAGAATCCTTTGGGTTGCCTACTTGATGACCATTATATCTGTTGCAGGAGGGACAGACACTGTGCGGCAATGTTGGGCTGCCACATTTACAGTAAATAACGGCGGGCACAGCAACGTGGTCGTGGGAACGACGCATGCCTTTACGGGAACGGGATTTTTTATTCTGTTGAACTGCCATGAAATTTCTCCTTTTCCGCCTGGCGGCAGGGAATATACAAACTGTTGTGGGGAGAACACATCGGACCCGCCCACAAAAAGCATTTTTTAGTAAAAAAAACTGTCGTTGTCTAGTTGTTGTGCAGAATAAGACCACGCAAGGGGGCCATACGGGGATCCCCTTCGTCATTCTTGCAGGCGCACGGGCCTGTATTGAGGTTTGCTCCGCATCTGGCGCACAGCCCTTTACAATCCTTGCGGCAGAGGGGCGTTGGGGGCAGGGCCAGTACAAATTCCTGCCAGCAGATGGCGGCAAGATCAAGCAGGGGAGTAGTGCCTTCCATCACTATGCAGCCGTCATCCATGTCGTTGGAAGACAGTGTTTCGTCGTCACTCTGTTCGTTGAGAGATTCAAAATTTTCAAAGTGTGTGTCAATGGAGATAACTGTGTCTTCAGCACAGCGGCTGCAGGGCACGATAACCTTGCCCTTCAATGTGCCGCGCACAAGCCAGCCATTTTCTACAGGGAGTACCCGAATACAGGCATGCAAAGGCTCTTCAATCTGGCAGTTCATGCGGAATTCACGTAAGGGAGTCTGCCATACGGATGTAGAATCCACTATGTATTCTCGACCCTCAAGAGGGAGATTGTTGAGCGATATCCTGTGGTTTTGCATACATTACCTCGAAAAAAGCCACTATGGAAACCGTGGAGTGTGTTAATCAGAGCAGGAGCCGTTGGCACAGGTGTACTGAGCCAGAATCAGATGCGTGTATCGAGCTTGTACTGTGAGCGCCTGCGACGTACGGTGCGCCAGACCCATGACAGAATAAGACACACTATAATACCGGCGAAATCCAAGGCCACGCGTGTGGCCATGCCGGGACTTGCCATACCCCAAAGGGCAGCCTTGTTCCACTGGGGGTGATATAGTGCCCAGCCAACGGCCACAGCCAGAGCTAACACTCCTAACGCTCCGGCAAGCCAGTAGACGGGGATGCGTTCCTCCCAGAAGAAGGAAGTGCGGTAGAATCGCCGTCGAGTAAGGCAAACAGTCACTAATACTATGCCAGTCATACAGGCTGTCAGCCATGAAAGACCGTAGAGCATGGCACCCACCAGGCCCACGCACAATAGTGTCACGGCCAGCTGCCAGGCTCGAGACTGTCGTCGTTCCAACCCATAGCAAACAAAGAGCAGCGCCGAACCGGAAAGCGCCATCATAAACTGGCCAGCTGCTACCAGTGTCAGAGGAACGTGTTTTGCTATGTCTGGCAGAATGCCCATCCCTCCCAACGGCCACAGCGAGCGACCCAGGAGTAATGTTCCAGCGGCAAAACCCATGTAGGCCGCAATGGAATGCGACAAAACGGAGAGCCAGCGCCCTGTATCACGCAGCATGTCGCGCCGTTGGCGCATTTCATACGCGGCCAACAGCAGGGCCGCCAGCAGCAGGGGGAGGATAAAGTAGATAAGACGAAACAGCAGCACGGCAGCAAAGACAGTCTGTGCCTCCGTGGTGTGCGTCAAATGAATGATAACAAGCTCAAATACTCCGACTCCACCGGGAATGTGCGTCAGCACCACGGCCACTTGCGCCATGAGGTAGCTTGGCAGAAAATCCACGAAGGACAGGCCCATATCGCCCGGAAGAAGAACGTACATGCAGGCTGCCGCGGCCACGAGGTCGAGCCCTGCCACCAGCGCTTGCGCAAAGGCAATGCGTGGCGAGGGAAATACAAACTCTTTGCCAAAGATGTGCACAGGCTTGCGTACAGTGCAGCATAGAATCAGATAGGAGCAGGCCACGAGCAGCAGTACTGCACCAAGAATGCGCACATCCGTCATAGGCATCTTGGCAAGCAGTTCGTCGGGGATGACTGGCGGGGAAATGATGAAAATAAGACCGCACAACCCCAATGCCCCCATCCAGAAGGTTACGGCCAGCATGAGCACAAGCCGGACAATTTCAGGTATGGTAAATCCCCAGGCGGAATAGAAGCGGTAACGCACACTGGTGCCACCCAGCAGAGCTCCAAAGTTGTAACTGACGGCCTGACCCACAAAGGAAACAAGGCCCACTCGTGGTAAGGGCAGATTCTTGCGTATGGCCTTGAGGGCCAGCCAATCATACCCTACCAGAATGATGTAGTTGACTACCATGAGTAACATAGAGCAAAGAATGCGCATATGTGAAATGCGTTCTGCACTGTCACGTATCTCTGCAATGCTGTAGCTTTTGAGCTTGTGGTAAAGCAGATATACTGCCAAGACAAAGATGGCGGCAACCAGTAGTGGGCCGAGATATCGCAGATATTTTTTCATAGGCGGTCACGACGATGCGTTATTGCTCAGCCCATCTGTTTTATGGGCCTGATTTGCACGGTAAGAATAAACGAAGATGTAGCGGTCAGCAAGTGGTTGTCAGGTTGGCACATCGTGGGCATTTAATTGACCGGGATGATACCAACAGCGGCACCAAAAGCAAAACTTGTCTTGACGTGAAATAACAACTGAGATATATTACTTACTGTTGCACAGTTCCCGAGTAAGGTGTTCTTTTTCTGCCGGGATGGTGGAATTGGTAGACGCAGCGGACTCAAAATCCGCCGGGGGCAACCCCTTGCGAGTTCAAGTCTCGCTCCCGGTACCAGGCAAAATCAAGGAGTTACGAGAATATCGTAGCTCCTTTTTTTTAAAGAAGGCAAACTGACTGCAAAACTGTCTAGAATAAGAGTGACTGCTACTGTTGAATGGTGAACAAGCAACAGTGGAATATCAACTGTCACTATAAAGTCAGGTGTAACCAATGGCATACTTGAGCAGTAAAAATTTCATGGGATTTGCCAGTACTGCAAATAACATTATGAACTCTGAAATCCAATATATGGATTTTTTACGTGATGTATTTGAAACGCTCTTTGACAATATAGACACCAGAGATAGTATTGCCAAAGAATATGCATATTTCACAAACAGCAGTGTTGACATCAGGAATCATGACGTTACAGCCAGCGCCAAAGATGCGTTCGTATTCTGTTTTGTTGAGTGGTTACTGGCAAACAGGTCTATTAGCTTCAACGGACAACTGCAGCCAGCTGCCTTGGTATACAGGGCAGTCTGTGTGCAAAAGCCACCTGTGCATCTGGATATATATGTTGACAGCCTGAAAGGTACAAAACTCAGTATGTACAAAGTAATGGCTATCAACGATATGAGCCAGAAGATAACTATTCAGGATGTACTGCACAACGACAAATATGTGCAGAGCGTCAGTTACAGCAGTTTGCTTCCCTTGTTGTGGAAAGATGAGATCCTTGGTTTGCGGCTTCTTACTCTGGATGGCAAAGTACAGGTGGGTTACGGTATTTTCAGGTTTATCAAAAGCATACAGGAAAAGGTCGCTGACAGCCTGAAAAAACTTGCAGAACGGCACATTCGGATGGGGGCTGGCAAGGATGCCGTTGACAGTGGCGTTGTTCAGGACAGAATTATTCACGACTGGGTAACGCAGGTGAAGTTTATGGAACAGCAAAAGTGATGTGCTCAGCGCTCAATGTGAACACATTTCTGGAAGTGACATAACTATGCGCAAAAAATTAGAAATTCTCGCTTTCATTTGTCTTCTGTGTCTTTCAGCCTGTGTCCACAAACCGCAGTATGTGGCGAACGACGCAAGGCTACTAGATATGTGCGAAGCCTTCACCCTGCTGGTGTATGATGCAAAAAACAGAGCAACCCCTCACTATGGACCTGTCCGTCAACAAACATTTATGCGGTATACTGATACCATGGCCATGGGGGATGCTTTGTTGGATATTATCCGTGAAACCCAGTACACCATGACAGGTGATCCAACCAATGTTATTGACTTGAAAATCAGTGATACTGTCGACAAAATGGAAAATGCTCTCTTAAACGAGCTCAAGTCATATTCTGAGGTGGAATACAGTGAGTATTTGACTGCACTTTTTGAAAAACACAGGGCTCTGTATGATTTTCTGGACAAACGGCATTGACTGGGGGAGGGATTTTCCCTCCTTATATGAGTAAATTCATGTAAAACGAAGCATCAGAAAGCTCGCAAGGTCTTAAATGCCTTGCGGGGCTTTCTTTTTCCGACTATGTAGCACTGTTGCCAACAGTACTACATACATCATAAGGAGCCTGACATGTCGAAAGCCTTTGACGCTGTAAAAGCCGGGGAGGAGCACCTGCTTTGCCGTTCATACAGCCGTTATCCGCTTGCCATAGCCCGTGGCAAGGGGGCGCGGCTTTGGGATGTGGACGGTAAGGAATATGTGGATCTGCTCGCGGGCATTGCCGTGACGGCCCTTGGCCACTGTAACGATGAAGTATGTGCTGCGCTGGATGCGCAGATGCATCGCCTTTGGCATGTGAGCAACCTTTTTTATCAGGAGCCGCAGTTGGAGCTGGCTAGGCTGCTGCTTTCAACAAGCCATCATGGCAAAGTGTTCTTTTGTAATTCAGGTGCAGAGGCAAATGAAGCGAGTATTAAGCTGGCTCGGCGTTATATGCGTACCATTAAACAGCGAGATTCCTTTGAAATTATTACATTGAACGGCTGTTTCCATGGACGCACGCTGGGAACGCTGGCAGCCACTGGACGTGAAAGTCTGAGCGATGGATTTACGCCCCTGCCTGAAGGATTCAAACAGGTTCCCCCTCTGGATATGACAGCTCTGGAAACAGCTTTGACCCCGTCAGTGGCTGCTGTGTTGGTAGAAGTGGTACAGGGAGAAGGCGGGATTGTACCCCTGCCTGGCGACTGGCTTCGCGATGTTGAGGCGTTGTGCCGTAAGCGTGATGTACTTTTTATGTGTGACGAGGTACAGGCGGGGTTCTGCCGCACGGGAACATTCTGGGCATTCCAAAATTACGGGCTCACTCCCGATATCATCAGCACCGCAAAATCGCTCGCAAATGGGCTGCCCATGGGAGCCATGCTTGCCACTGACGAAGTGGCACGAGGGTTTGTTGCCGGCAGCCATGCTACAACCTTTGGTGGCGGAGCCTTGGTTTCGGCTGTGGCAACCAAGGTCGTGGAGATTATGCTGCGTGATCATCTGGCTGACCGCGCAGCAGAAGTGGGGGGGCGTTTCAAGGCAAGGCTTGAGGCCATACAGCGCCGCTTACCGGAAAAAATTCGTGAAGTACGTGGGATGGGCCTCATGCTCGGGGTTGAACTGGCTGTTCCCGGTCGGCCAGTTTGGATGGAATTACTCCGGCGCGGGTATATCTGCAATCTGAGCCATGATGTAACTTTGCGCCTGTTGCCGCCCCTAACCATAGAAGAGTCTGACCTTACCAATTTTGCCACTACGCTTGAAGATATTTTGCAAGCAGCCTGATTGCCCGAATGAGCGTAAAACTTTCATGGGGGCTTTACACCGAAGAAAATGTGGGCTACTCCATGCGTGCATAATATTTCAACGGCAACTCCGCTTTGGCGGGGTTGCCGCTTGTGTTGAAAGGAGCATGACATGGATGTATTTGATCAGGCCACTGAACTGGAACGGCTTGACCGTGAATCTGCCCTTGTGCGCGCACATGCCATGATGGATCATGGCGGGCCTGAGTGGATTAATGGAGTGGCCTGTTGTCGCGAGTGTGGTGAACCAATCCCTCAGAAACGTCTGGATGCTCTACCAGGCGTGGGTTTATGTCTGGCGTGTCAGGAAGAACACGAAAACAGCCTGTTTTGATGCCAGTAAACTGAAGGGCTTGTCCTCCTCATGCTTTTTTGTGGACGTCAGTCAGCCATGTTGCGGACAATGACCGTATCTGTGGGGATAAAAAATTCCAGGGTGGCAGCACAGAGCATGAGGCACCTGGAAAGAAGATGGCGCCGTGGTGCAGGTAGAATCTTGTGGAGCCAGAAGGATCGCAGGCAGCGCCATAGTACGCATCTCCGGCAAGAGGATGCCCCAGATGTGCCGCGTGGGCCCGTATTTGATGCCGTGCACCACGGTGTATGCTGCAGGCTGCCAGTGTTACCCCATTGGGAGAAAATCCATAGGGGAATTCTTCTGCTGTCCAGAAGCGCAAGGGCCAAAAATACGTCCAGCGGGCAGGTACGGCTGTTGAGGAAAGAACAACACTACGCTTGCGCCTAGCAGTATCCAGGGCATTCCGGACAAGTGCTGGCTCTGTCAGACGACCTTCAAGTATGGCAAGGTAGCGTTTTTCACAGCATCCGTCAGCTTCGGCAGCGCGAAATGCCTTGACTGCCGGCATGTCTGCAGCGGCACATATGATACCGGATGTGCCGTAGTCCAACCTTTGCAGCAGCACGGGCAAGGATCGTGCGGTGGGAAAGAGTTGCGGGAGTCTGTCTTCCAAACTTGTGCCATTCCCGCCTGCCAGGGATGTGCTGTGCAGTGCTGCGGGTTTGTACAAGAAATAGTAGCCCTTGTGGTGTGCAAGCAAGCGGGCGGGATCACCTTGGATGCAGAGAGTATTTCTCTTGTCTTGTGCGGGAAGCAGTTCCAGTCTGTCGCCCATACGTAAACGTTGCGCAGCCGTGCCGTGCCGTCCATTGACAAGTACGGTGCCACTTTCGATACAGCGTTTACGGCCACGCAAGCCCATGCCCGGCAACAGCTGGGCCAAGGCGCGGTCCAGACGCTGTCCATCTTGCTCTGGGCCGCACTGTATGCTGGCGCGCATGTGTTCTTTTTCTGTTGCAGCTTGATGCGGGATCACAGTGCAGCGCCAGAGGTGGTCAGATTAAGCAGTGCTGTGGCCGTAAGCTCCGGGACATGGTGTTGCGGGTCGTCTTCATAGACCATGTCCACATCAACCAGACGCAGGCCCATACGTGTAACAGCTTTTCTCTCTTCAATAGAGAGTCCTCCTTCGTAACGTCCATGGCGGCTGTCCACAAGTATGGCCTGTAGCAGTTGTTCTGTTGACGCCTGTGGAGCATCCATGCGTAAATAACGCAAGAGCATAGCAGCCTGTCCAGAAACAGTGAGACCGTGCAGTTCTGCATCCTTGCCACTACTGGGGATGAATATCTTGGGGCAATGTGCTGCTGCTACTGCTTGGCCAACTCCTTGAGGCAGTAAGTTGGCCAATACACTGGTATAAAAACTTCCCATGGGAAAACAAATAGCCCCGGCTGAGTGCAGATATGTTTCCACGGCCTCGCCCAGCGGAGGACGGCAAGGGATAAAAGGGAGCGTATCATCCGTAGAGCATTGTCGATCGGGTTCGTGAACAGTGAGAAATAACTGGCGTACTGGGGCGGACAGCGTTTTGAAATAGTGCTGTCCCACTACTAGGGAACCGTCCTCAAGACGTGCAGCCAGATGCAGGTTTTCGCCTACGATGGGCAGTACCACGCCTCGTGTCTGCAGCAGACGGCTGAAAAAAGCCAGTACCGGCCCAAACATGCGCCTGTGATGCAGGTAGCCACCCGCCAGCACCAGATTGCCTAAGCAGGCATGAAAAGGGTCAAAATTGTTCGGCATGCGTTGCAAAAAATATGTCAAATGGAGGCGCAGAGCATCTGCAAACAGGGGCGGCATATCAGACCATACAATATTGCCTGCACTTGCCATGCTGCGAAGATGTTGCAGCAGGGGGGCAGGATCGTCCTCCCCCGTATTGTCTGGCAGGCGGGCTGCACAGAATGCAAGCACGGAAGGAGGTGTCGTGATACTGTCAGCTAGTGCCAGTAGGCGATTGCGCATATCACCCACTGCCGGCATGGCGAAAGCATGCCGCAATGCTGCAGAGCTGCCCCCGGAGTCAAATGGGGTCACCAGATGGACGGTGTTGTGGGTATGACGGGTAAGTTCTCTGCTCAGGTCGCGTAGAGCCGTGCCGCCAGTGAAAAAGACAATGCGTACTCCAAGGGCGGGATTGGGGTAGGGCTGTGTTGCAGAGCTCATTGGCCGCCCCAGGCCGTAGAGATTGTATCGGTACGTTCACCGTTTATGAGACCAAGCTCGCGCATGCGCAGAAAAATACGTCGCCCTATCCAGGCATCTGTGGCTGCATAGGTTACCTGTTTGGGACTCAGTTCTGCAAGTCCCCAGTTAGAACATTGCGATCCTTTGGAAATACGCCATCCAAACAGATTGGCGGCCAAGGTGCGTAAGCCCTGACTGGGAAGTTTATTGGCGCGCGCCACGCTTCCCAGATCTACAAGACCTGCTGGTTCAAAGGGGTACAGGCGGGTGAGTTCGCGCATATCATCACGTATGCCCACACCTGTCTTTATCTGGCAGGGGTTGGCAAGAATAGCGGTGAGGTGCGGTCCAAAGGGCAGATGACCAAGTTGTATCAGATAAACGGCATTTGCTGTGGCCAACTGCACAAGTGCCGGGGCATTACGCTTGCCTTTGTGAAAGGTGGGGCGTGTTTCAGTGTCAAAGCCCAGAATATCGGTCGAGTACAGATCTGGCTGGGCTAAACCCCATTCCTCTGGTGTGCGGATCAGATGTACTGGTCCCTCATAATGACAAAGCGGGAGAGCATTGATTTCCTCACTGCTCAGTCGACGGCGTAGAGTGTTCGTATCCATGGCGAGCACTCTTATTTGCCAATGCAGAATTGCGCAAAAATATTATTGAGAACTTCAGCTGGGCTGGAACGTCCGGTTATTTCGTCGAGAGCATTCGCTGCCATCTCCAGCCGCACAGCGCAACAGTCATACGGTTGCCCGTTGAGAACATCTTTACGCAAGGCCGTAAGTTCCTCGAGCGCAGTTTCCAAGGCCAGGGCCTGCCGCATATTGGGCGCAAGCCCCTTTTCTGCGGCATCAGCCCCGGCATCAGAAAGCAGGAGCGTACGCAGCATGGACACTAATTCTTCTACATGGGCACCAGAAAGCGCGCTCACAGCACAGCAAGGGTGTCCGCTTAGCCAGCGGGGTGGAAAGACGGTTGGCATACAAATATCGCATTTATTCCACACGGCAAGCAGTGGCACAGTGCCCACATTCTCCAAAACTTCCCTAGCTGCGGGATCAGGGCAGGTAAGGGCTGCAGCACCAGCATCTCCCAGGCGTTCTCCGTCCAGAACCAGCAGTACGGCATCTGCCTCGGATAATTTTTGACGACTGCGCTCTACACCGAGCTGCTCTACGGCTTCAATGCCCTGCCGCAATCCTGCCGTATCCGTAAGACGTGCAGGCAGGCCATCCAGTACACAGGGTTCTTCTAAAAAATCACGCGTTGTGCCCGGAATATCTGTAACAAGAGCACGGTTGTGCCCAAGCAGCGCGTTAAGCAGGCTGGACTTGCCCGCATTGACCGCTCCAGCGAGTACTACAAGGGCACCATGCTGCATGACACATGCACGGCGGCTGCCCGCCAGCAAACGGCGCAGCACATCCATTGTGCTGTCCAGTGCAGCGCAGAAGTCCGCTGGTTCCAGGACCTCGGTTTCTTCTTCGGGAAAATCCACAGCCAGACACAGGCGGGCGCGCAGACTATCAAGTGTGCGGCGAAGCTCGCGAGCGCGCTGTCCAAGAAGCCCCTCAAGGCGATTCAGGCTGTATCGAAGTGCCTCGCGTGAAGGTGCGGCAATAAGTTCAGCCACAGCTTCAGCCTGACTTAAGTCCATACGGCCGTTCATAAAAGCGCGGCGTGAAAATTCGCCACGCTGGGCCTGCCGTGCACCATGCCTCAAGGCACAATCCAAGATTGTTTGCACAATCACTGGACCGCCATGGCAGTGGATTTCCGCAGTATCTTCACCGGTGAAGGTACGTGGGGCGGGCATGAATACGGCAAGCACATCGTCCAGGGCTTCGCCGTTCCAGTCAAGCACACGGCCTCTGTGCAGGTGCCAGGGACGAAAATTTTCGAAATGGGGAGATAGAGGCAAAAACATGCGTGACAGCACATCCTTTGCCTGCGGCCCTGAAAGACGCACAATAGCAATGGCACCTTGCCCTTGGGCCGTGGCAATGGCGGCAATAGTGTCTGTATCTGCTGTGTTCATCCCCTTGACCTGTGGATAAAACTAGGCCCCATCTTTCTTACGCATAATAACAACGCGTTTCATGGGTCCTTCTCCTGTACTGCGGGTTTGCATATCTGGTATATCCTGTAGACAGATATGCACAATACGGCGATGGTAGGACGAAAGTGGTCGTGTAGAATACGATCTCCCTGTCTGGCGTACTTTTTCTGCGAGTGACAGAGCCATTTCACGCAGTTTGTCATCTTGACGGCGTCTGTATTCGCCCGCATCCAGCTGTACGCGTACAGCTGCATTCATGCCGCGGGAAACGATACGTGAGACCATATATTGCAGCGAAGCCAGCGTCTGTCCATCCCGACCGATGAGCAAGCCGGAATCCTCGTCACAGGCTATACTTACATTGACGCGCCCATTGCAAAGCTGCACCTCAATAGGGGTATCGCCATCCATAATGGGACGTATAAGGTGGCGTACAGTATCTTTGACGAGTTCTGTAAGTCGTTTTGAGTCGAGCTGTTCCAGAGGAGTAGTGGGTAAGCCTTCTCCGGCAGCCTCAAAATCGTCCTCCAGCGCATCAACTATTTCCAGGTGCGAAGGTTGGCCGCCATCAGAAGTGTGTTCGTCATGGGGCTGGTGGGTATTGTTATTGCTGCGCTCTTCATTGCTGCCTTTGACAGAGGAGGCATTGTACGGAGCACCTCCGGCGCGCATCGACGGTTTTTCGTTTCCTGTATGGCTTTTGCGCGTTCTTCGCTCGCCCTGTTTCCCTGAAGGTTTTTCTGCTGATTTCTCAATGCGTTTTTCAGGGGCTTCTGCTACCTCTGTAGATTTTTCCTCTGGTACAGATTGTATGCTGTCGTTGCCGTTCTGGGGGGAAGACATAGTGTCTTCAACATCTGCGTGCGGTTTTGCTACAGGCCTTGGCACAGTGGACTGTTTTTTTGCTGCAGGGATATCGTCTGGATCGTCCAATATCAAATCAAGGGGAGAGACACCGCCTTCCCGCTTGCCGAGAATGCTTTCCACAGCCTCCCGTAACTGTACACGTCGGGCACGAATTTTGGCCTTGCGTGCGCCCACAATACCAAAAATTCCACTCTTGGCGTCCTGTACAATCTCAATTTCAAGTTTTTCTCGCGCGGAATTGAAATAACTGCACGCTTCCTCTATGGCTGCATCAAGACTTTTCCCCTTGAATTCCTTAAAATTCTCCATATGTTCCTCGTATCACTCACGGCACAGCTACTTTGTTGCGGGTGCCGAGATTTTTTTCATCATCATGCGCTGCTGCGCTATGGAAAGAATGTTGTTCACCAGCCAGTAGACCACTAATCCAGAGGGGAAACCTAGAAACAGCACGGTGAACACGATGGGCAGAAACATCATGATTTTTTGTTGTGTGGGATCTGCTGCGGGCGGGCTCATTTTCTGCTGTAAAAACATGGTCAAGCCCATAATGATCGGCGTGATGTAGAAAGGATCCCTGCTGGAAAGATCCGCCAACCACAACATATCTGTACCCGGCAGATACGTGATGAAGGGGGCGTGGCGTAACTCAATGGCTGTGAGCAATGCCTGATACAGCCCGAAAAACACCGGCATCTGGATGAGAATTGGTACGCATCCGCTGGCAGGGTTCACACCATATGTCTTGTAGAGTGCCATTACTTCCTTGTTTAGCTGTTCCTTGTTGTTGCCGTACTTCTCGCGCAAGGTTACCATATGGGGCTGCAGTTTTTTCATCTTTTCCATGGAGGCATAGCTTTTGGCAGTAAGCGGCCAGAAGAGCGCTTTGATGAGTATGGTCAGCAAAATGATGGCAATGCCCCAGTTATGCACATAACTGTAAAAAAACTGTAAAAGCCACAGCAGCCCTTTGGCGATCAAATGAAACATACCGAGGTCAATACTGCGTACCAACTGGTCGGATACCGCTGATAGCTGTTGTCTGTCCTTGGGACCGAGCCAGTAGGAAACCGTCAGCTCCCGGGTCTGTCCGGGGGCAAGCATGGTTTCAGGTTCTTCCACGGCAGCTCGGTAGACATTTTTTTGTACGCGTCCCTTGATGGTGACGTCGTCCTTTTCTCCTGGCAGTACCGCTGCTAGGAAGTAGGTGCTCATGGCGCCGCCCCAGAAAATTTTCCCGTGCGCCTGAACCCCGGATTTCTCCAGCGTGTCTGCGGAGGTTTCTTCTTCCAGACTGCCATCCTTGTCCCAGGCAATACGCATGGCATCATAGCGGCTATCACCGGCAGTGCCGGCGTCAGAGGCAACAGTATAACTTACCCGTGCACTTCTAGCCTGATCAGAGGTGTTTTGTACCCGTACTTTTTCTTGAATGAGATACGTGTCGGCACTGAAGGTCAATTCACGCTGCACACGCAGGCCATCAACTTCGCCCACAAGTTTGAGGGTCATGTGCCCGTCAGCAGGCACTGTAAGGGTATCTCCTTCTGTTTCCGTTGCCCATTTGCCTGTACTCCAAGAGGGCTGGCTGTTGATGACAAGGCCCAGCGGGGCCACTGAAGCTGTTCTGTCATCAACTAGATTGATCAGCGGGGAGTCTGGCTCCAGCGTTACCCGGTATTGCGTAAGCTTGAATGAGCGCAGCGTACCTCCCCCCGTATGGAGAATTGCTTCATAGAGCGGTGACTTCACTGTTACGTCACGGCCTGACGATGGGGTGAACATGGGTATGGCCGCTTGTTCCTTTTCTTCGGCCTGTTTCGCTGCCTGTTCCTTGGCCGCCTGTTCTTGCGCGGCCTGTTGCTGGGCAATAACAGCAGGATCTGGCTTTTGAACCCATCCCATATACTCGGCCAAGTAACTCCATCCCATGATCACAACGAGACACAACAGGATGGCAATGATCAAATTTTTTCCGTCTTGCATGAGGGACATCACTCCTGGGACAAAGGCGGGATTGTATGACTTTGCCTTGGCGGTGGCACGGGATCATACCCCGAACCTCCCCAAGGATGACAGCGGGCAAGACGCAGGAACGTCAGCCAGCCACCGCGAATAATACCATGGGTCATAATGGCCTCCACCGCATAGGCGGAACATGTGGGTGAGAAGCGGCAGGCCGGAGGCAGCACAGGAGAAATGCACCATTGGTACAGGCGGATGGGAAACACGCAAAGCAAACGCAACCAGTGCTTCATGACAGGGTATCCAGTGTGGGCCGGGGGGGCCTTTTTTGCACCACATGTCGCAAAAGAGGTAACAGCTCGGCGGCTACGGTGGAAAACGCAAGCTTTGCTTTGCCGGCATGTCTTTTGGCAACGGCCACTACATCCGCCTCCATGGGCAATTCCTTTTGGTACAGACGATAAAACTCCCGCAGTAGACGTTTGATACGGTTACGCGTTACAGCATTGCCCACCTTGCGTGAAACAGCCATGCCCACACGAGCGGGTAATCCCGGACAGGCACCTGAGAACACAAAAACAAGAAAATGTTCAGTGTGGTATCGGATGCCCTGCGTATAACACACTGTAAAATCCGCCTTTCGGCGGATGCGTAATTGCTTGGGAAGGCTGTTATAACGCATGGAAAAGTTCTGCAGCGTCACACATATGACACGGCCAGCATAAAATCTGAGGTTGTGCCAGTACGCATCAATAATTTACTGCAGAGATTCTTAGGCGCTGAGAACCTTACGTCCCTTGGCACGACGGCGTCGCAGGACTGCTCGCCCGCTGGGGGTGGCCATACGGGTGCGGAAGCCATGGGTGCGGGCTCTTCTAATTTTACTGGGTTGGTATGTTCTTTTCATGATGTTACTCCTCTATGCATTTCGGAAGGGGGGAACCCCCAAACCAGTGGCGTGTCGGGCTATGTTGTTGTTAGACCGTTCATCAGCACATGCAACAATGGAACGGTAACGCCCTAACACTACAATAGATGGAACACGTTACATACACGCCGGCTCGGCGGGCGTCAAGCTTTGTACACAACCTAGCGCCAACTCCGGAAATGTGGTCAGCTCTGACTCGTTTTTTCAAGTATCCCCGTGAGGTGAATGTTGCCCACGAGGTATCCCAGCCCCTGCCGTTGCACACCAGACGCCAGAATTTTTGTGCCACCAACAGCTATGTCAAAATAGACTCTGTTGGTCGTAGGTTGGACAACCACATCAATGGCATCAATATCCCGAAATGTCTCCTTCAGCAGTTCCGCTGCCTTTTCGGGACTGTCGGCAGCCAGAAACAGGGAATAATAACGCCCCTGAAGGTCTGCAAACAAATAATTCTGCCACTGTGGTACAGGGTACGTTTCCATTGATAAGTGATTTTGCGCTTCAAAGAGCGCAGAAGAAAAACGGCATAAAGGCTAATTTGCGCGGTCAATAATGCAACGGACATAGTGGCCTGAGCGAGCCCTGTTCCAACGATCCACTTTATGATTTCGTGTCTTGTTTTGGCAATCTCAATTATAACGCCACTGACGTCTTGCTTGAGTTCCATATTGCAATATGTACTATATCTGCACGGCAGCTGTTTGGCAATGCTCAGGGCATATGTGTCAGTTCAACGATGCATACCGGCTTCTTCAATGTAGCATTTGGTTGCTGCTGAGAAACGATCAGATAGGTATTACTTGGAATCCATAGTTTTTTCCTGAGTGATTCTCTTTCGCAGGTTGTTAACACGCTTTTCAGAACTCGGATGAGTGGAGAAGAATCCTCCTGCTCCCTTAAGTTTGGCAAGGCAGGTAAGGGCCGCGTTCTGGTCATAACCGTTATTCTGCAGGAACTGCAGACCGTACTCGTCAGCTTCGAGTTCATCACTCTGTGAGAACTGTGATTTAACCAGATTCTCGGCAACATCACCCAGAACGCCGTTTGAGAAGACACCGACTGCCGAATAGATTCCTGCGGCCTGTCGTGCGGCGGCAGTCAGATAGGCATCACGATATTTTTGTTTTGCATGGTTATGTGCCACATGCCCTATTTCATGACCAATAACAAAACGGAGCTCATCGTCAGTCATGACATCCATGAGAGCTGAGAAGACACGTACTGAGCCATCAGGTGCGGCATTGGCATTGATTTCATTTGTAATATACACCTTATAGGATAGGGGTTTGCCGTTAACGGAAGTCAGATTGGCCATAAGCCTGTCCAATCGTTTGGCGTAGTTGCTACCGGCAGGTGCGACATTGTGTGTTTTGTCCTCCCTTTCGCGCAGCTGCATACTTAATGATACCAGTTCGTCATCGCTGACAGTAGCGGACTTATAGAGGTTTGCCCCCGCACCTACTATGTTCCTTGGATTGATACCTGTCACACAGCCAGAAGAAATCATCAACGCTGCTAGCAAAATTGATGTTTTAACGAGATTCATAAGGACCCTCCATATAACTGATACGAGTCGTAATGTCCCTCTGGGATCGTAGTACAAAACAGGCTTAAGGTCGGCTATATGCAGTGTTTTCTTATTATTTGTAATACAGGATTCCTCGCTATACTCGTCCGCCGCTTATACCCATACCGAATTCAACGTCCATCGCTGGAATCCTGAACACCTGTGTCTGTGAATTCAACGCCGGCCAGCGGAAAGTCTAAAAATTCGCATTGAAGAATTACTTATACAAAACTGCAGCTAATTCTTTCACTCCATTCCCTCCAGGCAGGTCGGGGTACTTCTTCAGCAGAGCTGCAGAAAAATCTGCTGCCGTAGCACACTCAATACGCAATTTTTTCACAGTAGAAAGGTAATTCAAGCGAAATTGAAGATCCCCATTCTTAGCAAGTCCACCATGCCCACCAATGTAGTATTTGCATTTTGCTTTTATGGCTGCGTTTGTAGCGTCAATTTCTGCATCAATAGCCGCAGTAGAATCCAGCTGATGATGGCTCATATGAGCCTTGGTGAATGCCCAGTGTGTATAATAAACCCCTTGATTCCCAATAATGATGCTGGCAGCCGGGAAGTCAGATGTTGGTCCACTTTTGAGGGTAAAAGACACACCGGCCAACCGTATAGGTTCACCAAAAGGGAGCTCCATTGTTGGAGTGGGAGTGATATCCACTATAGTATTTCCAAAGGTTTTCTTGAAATGCGCCATCATACTACTGTACACGTTTCCCTTAAGAAAAGAGGCCATACCTTTAGGCATCACTGATAGCGTATCGGGCATATAGCCTTCATGGTAATCCGTGAATACTACATTAACCTTTTTGTGAAGGCTTTTAACATACGCATTGAATTCTACAGCGTTTTCCTTAAATAATGGCAGTTCCATAAGCACAAGCCCTTCCTTGCCCTCAACGATAAGGCTTGTATTTGCCATGACATCATTGGAATTATAGATATGTACTATGAAGTCATTACAGTTGAGTTTCTCAAACGTACCTTTGGCCTCAGCATTCGCTGCCATAAGCAATAGGCAGAGAAACACGATCAAAAGGTTTTTCATCAGTAACTCCTTGTAGAATGTATGTGATAGCCACAAAGGCTCTTCGTTCAGGCATAATCTACCTCAACTGCCTAATAAGATTCAGAATACGTGTATGAGACTGTGAGTGCAAGGGTAAAGGGGAACTTGCCTCTCCGTTTTTGTCCCGTTGGTCTCGCACCTGAAAGAATTTTTGCGGACATGTTCTTCGGGGGGATTGTGAGGAGAACCGTGGGTAGTTCAGCTGGGTTGTTGCCGCTGTCAGCTGCCCTGAACAGCAACAGCATACTGTGCGCGCTGTCATTGCGGGCAGGCGTGAATTCGCGTATGCGCAGTATTTAACCTTTGCCGCGCCGACATTTCGGCAGCCGGTCCGACCAAGATGGGGACGAATATGAGCGAAAATCGAGTGGTGCAGTCTTTTAAGGAAGTGAGTTCAAGCTATAGCATGCGTGAGGCCATTGCCGAAGCCAAGCGCTGCCTTCACTGCAAAACGCCGCAGTGCAGGACGGGCTGTCCCATCGCCAACGACATCCCTGACTGGATACATGAGCTTTCCATGGGCAACCTCGGCAATGCCATGCGCATCATCAACGGGCGCAGCAACCTGCCCGCCGTGTGCGGCCGCGTTTGCGCCCATGAGCGGCAGTGCGAAGGGCATTGCATTCTCGGCAAGAAAGACCGCCCTGTGCATATCGGCAAACTGGAGCGTTTTGTTGCCGATTTTGACGGCGAGATGGGCCTGATCCGTGAAACCTTGGCCCAGAAAACGCGCGGCAGGGTGGCCGTGATCGGTTCCGGCCCAGCAGGGCTGACCATTGCCGGTGATCTTGCGCGTATTGGCTTCATGGTGGAAATTTTTGAAATGGAGTCCGAGGCCGGCGGCGTACTGATGTTCGGCATCCCAGAATACCGTCTGCCCAAGGACGTGGTGCGGCGTGAAATACGCAAGATTGAGGAACTCGGTGTCGTGGTGCGCTGCAATACCACCATCGGCAAGGATTACACCGTTGATGATCTTTTTGACCGGGGTTTTGACGCCATTTTCATTGGCACGGGCACGGGTAAGCCCCGCATGCTCGACATACCTGGGAATCGCCTCAAGGGCGTGCATCAGGCCATCTATCTGCTGCGACTGGTCAGCCTGCACCAAGCAGACAGCATCAGCCGCGACGAGGTGCCGGTGAAGGTCGGACAACGGGTCTTTGTCATCGGTTGCGGCAATACCGCTATGGATGCCGCCCGCACTGCCGTGCGCATGGGAGCGGCCGACGTACAGGTGATCTACCACCGCACCATCAATGAAATGAGTGCGCTGCGCGCGGAATACGACGACGCCCTCAAGGAGGGCGTTGCGTTCAACTGGCAGTCGAGCATTGTGGAAATTCACGGAGAAGACGAGGTTTGTTCCGTGAGTATTGAATGCAATGGAGAACGCCGTGAGGAAAGGGCCGACAGCGTCATCATGGCTGTGGGACAGGTTCCCGCCAGCCGTATTGTATCCACCACCAAAGGCATAGAGGTGGATACGCGTGGTTATGTGCTGATACGGGAAATGCCCTACGGCATGACCACCCGCAACGGCGTATTTGCTGGAGGTGATGTGGTCAACCATCCCGCCACGGTAGTGCATGCCATGCAGCACGCCAAAAAGGTTGTTGAGGGCATCGTTCGGTATGTTGATGCCATCAAGCTGCTGGAGGCCATCAATTGACTTGTGTCGTCTTTTCTCCGTCGTCGTGCGGAGCGGTTGGAACGGGCGGTATGCACTTAGGCGGTTCCGGTTTTCCGCGCTGTTTTGCCTTACAGATGAGCTGTGTCATACAGCCCATAGGGCAGAAGCTGCACCATGTGCGCGGACGGTACAGCGCCATGACGATGAGTCCGATTACGGCTGAGGTCAGCATGAGACTGTAGAGACCGAAGCCGAACTGAACAATCCAGGCGGGTGCGCTGCCCGTGCTGTGCGATTGAGCCCAGGGCAAACTGAAGACCCACAACAGGTCAACGGTCTCTCGTAGTGACACCGTGCCCTGAAAGACCAGATACGTCCGGCTGAGAATTGCACCGAACATGGTCAGGAAAAATAGCAAGAAGCCGTATCGGAACAGGGGGGAGGCCAACAGACGAGGCGCGGGCTTCCAGCTGGAGCAGTTGAGTTTTCGGGGCAGAAGGGAAAAAAGCTGTCCCCGTCCGCAGTACCTGTTGCAGAATGCCTTGTTACCGAACACAACGGCGATGAACAATGGCAACAGAAAGTCAATCAATCCCATCCAGGCGAAAAGAATATTGAACAGGCCGAGGGTAAAATACCCAATGGGCCACAGCCAGAGATATTCGTACCAGTGCTGTTTTTTCATGATGCGCCCTCCCTCGGCTGAAGAACAATGCAATTTGCCGGACACTCGCGCTCGCAGTTCCCGCAACCGATACACTGGGTGCAATCGATCACGGCATAGCAGCCGTGCCAGACTGTAATCGCAGCACGCGGGCATCTTTGCACGCATGTACCGCAGGAAACGCAGCGCTTCCTGTCCACATGAGCCAGTTTTTTGGGAGTCATTATTCCCCTTCCTTTAGCTATATCTGCTGAAAAATGTTTTATGCTCACGCCATATCACTATCTCACGGTCATGTTTCAATAGTGGAAGATGTGTACGATTCCCAGGTGAAGCATGCGCGCCATTTCTGGGGGAATGTCGCTTGATGCCAATACGGTCCTGGATGGAGAACATGATGTACTCATTGACAGCAGAGCTACACGAAAGCACATTGAAACAGCGCGGAGATTCTTTGAAAAAAGAAGATTCCCAGAGCTTCAGCGTTGTGATGTTCATGGCACATTTTATTATCTAACTTTTTTTCAAGCTTGAATATAGCTTCACTCTTGTTGAATTTATCCGAAATTTCAGGCATGGGATTATGTCTGTCCGGTTAAGCAGTAAAGTTTAATAATAAAATCTGTTGCACTGACAGCCCGATTCGACTGAGAAATTTTTGTAAGCTCCTCTCTGCGTTGTGCCTGGAATGATGAAGTAGGCCACTCTGAACATAGCTATTTCATTCCCGATGCTGAGCAGCCGTATCCGCAGGGAGTTTGGCGCTTTTCACTAAAGAAAATCGAAAAAGCCGCTGAAATGGAAATGCACTGTGATGTGGCTGATGTGCATTTCCAGGCAATGGTTTCTGGAATTTTTCACCAGCATGTTCGGGGTGACGGCAAGACAGCTCGCAGGCTCTCATGCATGACAAATTCGATATCATGATCGAGAAAGCCATGCCCGATCGAACATATATCGCCATAGACCTGAAATCTTTCTATGCCTCCGTGGAATGCGTAGAACGCGGTCTTGACCCGTTAACCACGAATCTTGTGGTAGCGGACGATAGCCGTACCGAGAAGACTATCTGCCTTGCGGTTTCGCCAACCTTGAAGGCTCTGGGCATATCGGGCCGAGCACGGCTGTTTGAGGTAGTACAAAAGGTACGGGAGGCAAACCTTCTACGCAAACGAAACAACGGTATCCATGTTTTTCATGGTGAATCTGTAGACAGCACAGTCCTGGCTTCCAGCCATCAGCTTTCTATTGGCTATATTACCGCTAAACCGCGTATGGCCCTGTATATCGAATACAGTGCTAGAATATATGATATCTACCTGAAATTCTTTTCTCAGGATGATATCCATGTCTACTCCATAGATGAAGTATTCATTGATGCCACAGGCTATCTTGCCTTGTATAGGCAAAGTGCCCATGAACTCGCACTGACCGCTATCCGCGCTGTTCTTGAGGCCACAGGTATCACAGCCACAGCTGGTATTGGCCCAAATTTGTATCTTGCAAAGGTTGCCATGGATGTCATGGCTAAGAAAATACCAGCGGATAAAGATGGGGTGCGTATCGCTGAACTGGACGAGATGACCTACCGCCGTCAGTTTTGGAGCCATCGTCCAATTACCGATTTCTGGCGTGTCGGCAAAGGGTATGCGGAACGGCTGGAAAAAATCGGCATCAAAACTATGGGCGATATCGCTCGCTGTTCCTTGCAAAGCGAAAATCTGTTGTACAACCGTCTAGGTGTAAATGCCGAATTGCTCATCGACCATGCCTGGGGTTGGGAGCCGTGTACCATAGCTGATATTAAGGCATATATGCCATCTTCACACAGCTTGGGCATGGGGCAAGTACTGCACTGCCCTTATGACTTCGACAAGGCCCGGATAGTGGCAAGGGAAATGGCGCAAGACCTTGCTCTGGACTTGTTTGCAAAAAGGCTGGTCACCAAACAGGTTGTTCTGACGGTTGGCTATGACGTTGAAAATCTGGGTTCGCCGGTGGCTATGAAGCGCTATCATGGGGAAATCTCCGTAAATCGCTATGGCAAGCAAGTCCCCAAATCTGCGCATGGTACACAAAACCTTGATGCACATACAGCTTCCATGCGTGTGCTTGATGCAGCTGTAGTCGAACTCTTCGAGCGCATTGTGGATAAAAACCTGTCTATCCGGCGGCTCAATCTCACCGCCAGCAATGTTATCCCAGTGGGGTCAGTACCCAAGGCACGCCCCGTTCAACTCTCACTGCTTTCGTCCCAGGCGCAGCAAAAGCAAGAGGAATCAGCTGCTCAGGCTGATGCCAAACGGCAGCAGGCCATCCTTGATATCCGACAGAAATATGGCAAAAACGCCCTTCTCAAGGGGCTGAATCTGCAAGAGGGGGCTACGGGCAAAGACAGAAATCAGCGTATCGGGGGCCATCAGGCATGACGGGCAAATATAACGATATCATAAACCTCCCGCACCACGTTTCAACGAAGTACCCGAAGATGTCCATGATGGAACGTGCCGCTCAATTCTCGCCTTTTGCCGCCCTGACAGGGCATGGAGATGCCATTGAGGAAACAGCACGGGTAACGATGGATCGTAAAGAGCTAGACGAGCAAGCCAAAGAGGATATTTTTCAGAATTTGCAGCGTATGCTTGAAGGTAATGTCGAAGGCGTCATTACCTATTTTATACCCGATCCTAGAAAAGACGGTGGGAGATATGCCACGGTGACTGGCTACGCCGCTAACATTGATGAAGTAAAGAACAGCCTCACCATGAAAGATGGCACGGCTATCACTGTTGCAGATATTTTGGAGTGTTCACTTTTATAATGGTTTTCGGATAGATTTGCACATGAGGCAATCCCCTTGACCTCGTCGTTTCCTCTTGTAGTTTTGGCACTTGCAGCCTTTGCCATTATGATTACGGACGACTATGGCAACTCAATCAGCGTTGCAACCTTCCTCCTTAGTGTTGTTTTCTGTCAGAAAAGCCAAAATTTTTTCACGGAAGGCCTTATAGTAAGGTCGTTCCATAAGCATAGCATGAGCTGCACCCGGCATAATAACCAGTTGAGAATCCTTGTTCACAAGAGTTTGATAGGCTTCCTCGCACAGCTCTGGGGTTACATAAGGATCCTTTGAACCTGCTATGATCAGTACAGGAGATTTTATTTCTGCAGTGGGAATCAACCGCTTATTGTTGCTTACCATCAAATCCCGTCGTCCGCCGTTGGGACTGAAATCCTTGTCATAGCGCCAAGCATTGGAAAGGAAGGTGTCTGCCACAGCCTTTTCCACAATATTGAAGTTAATGCTGCCGTCTGCTGTTCTTTGATAATCCTCTGCTGCATGTTCCCAGGTATTTTTGTGAAACGGCTTTTCCACACGCACATCGCCAAGACCGGCTACGATTGGTGCGTAGAGGACAAGTCTATGCACCAGTTCTGGATGTCGAGCAGCCATACGTCCGCTGGTCACAGTGCCCCAGCTCCATCCCAATATATCCATGGAGGAAAGACCATGCCTTTTCAAAATACACCGGATAGCCGCTTCTATATCTTCAGAAGCGTAATCAGTATCCGGTAGGAAGCCATCCTCAACATTTCCCGAATTCCCAAAACCCGCGATATCCAGCAGCCAGACCTCAAAACCATGCTCGGTGAAATAGCGCGCCAAACTATAATCCCCATAGTCGACATCAAACTCGTGGGAAGAATACGTTACACCGTGCACGAACAGGATAGGTTTTTTCTTTTGTCCATCTTGTTCTACATAACGGGCCAAATACAGTGATATCCCATTGCGCTCCAAGGGAACGACTTCGATAAAAACACTTTTTGCTGAGACAGATGATAACGTGAGAAAACTTAAGCACAGGCAAATCGACAAACACATCAATACAATTTTTTTCATAGCAATCTTCATTAAAGAAAGTATAGTGAACTACTGTATGTGCGGTTATAACGGGTTGACGTTGCGATCCTCAACAAATTCTGCATTGCAATATATACAGTACGCGATGATCGAATATATGCGGTGCTGCAGAAAATACTTGGCTTCCGAGTAGGATTCAATGACGCTATTGTCAATACGCACACAAATGTCCCCCTCATGCGTAAGAGAGACATACCAGAGCATGCGATTTGTTCCATTCTGGGGGATAAGTTGGCCCTATCCCTCTCCCGCCTGGGCTTTGTTGCTATGAACGCAGTCCTCCATCTGCGCAACGCCGGCAAACAGGCCTCGCGTCCCGGAACACTCGCAAAGCTCCAGCCGTTGCCTGGTCTCTCATCGCATTGAACAATGCTATCGAATGAAAATGATTACCAATCCCGTAGCTTAGGCGTACATGCCCGTGGGGTTCACGGAGGCTTCCTCCTGCGGCAGTTTTCCGTCAAGGATGATGCGTTTCCACTTTCTCAAGCATTGAATGAAAATGAGCAGGGATTTCTCGAATTCCTCGTATCGTTCATCTCCTTCGAGAACCCTCGCAAGCGTGAACTCATCCTGGTCAGCATTGATACCGATGGAGCCGAACGCAGCCTGAGATACTGCTTCAGTTCCTTTGTGTTGTGTATCTTGGGCGTTTCAGTGGAGTCTGCAGACATCTTGGCGATTGCCGAGGGCTTTGTCGCGAAATAGTGGCCGAGCAGCACAATGCCATAGAGGCCGCCTGTAAACAGAGTAAACAATGTTATCGTTGCAGGATGGTAAAAAAACGACCGGGCGCCGACGGACGCTTTCTTGACCTCGCCGTGGAGCTGACTCTGCTCGCTGATGCGGCCAGCGCCCTCCTGCCCGTCAATCCTGTTTCCCGGCTCGATGCCGGTGTTGGCGCCAACACCTTGTAGCTGGGACGTAATTCCTCCAAAAATGATTGCAGATAATCCCAAAATGGCAAACGTATTCCGTCTGTCACGTATCTGTCGAAGGTTTCAGGTTCCCGCCCTTTCAATAAAAAACGTTTCGAACAGCTTCCCGGGAAGATCTGCCGGAAGTAACCTTATAGCCGTTGCCTGAGGGGGCATCGGCAGCGGGAAAATTGATGCCGGACACAGCTCTTCTCCTTACGCCATGGCCGCGCCGCCGCCCCCGGTGAGGATGGCGGTCTGTGCATCGGCGTTTTCCTTGACGATTTCGCCGACGGTCTCGGCGGTCTTCCGGCTGTCCTCGATGACCTGCTTCATGTGCTTGGCGACGATGTCGTTGACCATCTGTATCTGCTCCAGAATGGCCTGCAGGCGCTTCTGGTCCGCACGGGCCTTTTCAGCGTCATTGGTATTGGTGTAGACGGTGTCGGCAGTTGCGGTTCCAGAAGTTACGGTGTCCGTTCCCTGCTTGGAGGCTGTGCCGGCCTTGGAAATCATGTTGCTTACCATGGTCAGGAAGTTTTCCACCGCTGCAACGACGCTTTTCCCTGCCGCAGTGACGCCTCCTGCAGCCTCGGCGATGCCTTCCGTCACTTGGGCAACGCTCTCCGTTGCATTTTTGGCGCCTTCTGCCGCCTTGGTTACGCCGTCTACCGTCTTTGTCACGCCTTCCGTCACCTTGGCGATGGCGTCTGACGCATTGATGGCGCCTTCTGCCGCCTCGGTGACACTTGCTTCCGTTTTGGTGAGAATATCAGCCGCCCCGGCAAAGCCGGCGCCGGAAGTGCAGAGAACGGTGGCAATGCGAAGAACAACATCAAGCACTGACTTGACCACATGATCGGCTGTCCCGTTGCCGGTGCCGGCTGAGATGCTCCAGCCTATGAGGCTGGTGAGGCCCCAGCCATGGCGGCCGGTGACAGCCATTCCGATGGGATCCAGTATCTGGTCGGCAAAGGAGACCCCGAGCAGCACAAGGCCGGCTACGCCCACGGCGGAGCCCACGCCCGAGGCAAGCACGGCAAGGCAGACCACTGCGGTCACAGCCATGGCAATATACTTGAAAATATTGCAGATCATATCCCAGGTGCCGTCATTCTTCAGCTTATCTATCTGACCCTCGATCATCTTGAGCTTTTTATTGTTAGCTTCCTCCTGTTGTGCGGCCCTGGCCTTGACCTCGGCAATACCGGCCTTGACCTCGCTCTGCCTCACCTTGTCGCCGATGGCGTCCAGAAGGATATCCAGCGCGATAAAACCGCCTACGGGTAACGCGGGCTCGGGCAGCACGGGCAGCTCCGTCGCGGAGGCCGCGTCCGGCTTCCCGTCCTTGGCCGGGGGCACGGCGTCTCCCGGCATGGACGCGCCGGACTGCAACACTCTGTCGGCCAGTGTGACGACATCGGCGCCTTGCGCCGTCTGCGGCTGCGCGCCCTGATTCATGTTCACCTGTGACATGGCGTTCTCCTATGCTGGCGCGCGCGGCAGCTCCCGCGCCATGACGCGGCAACGCATCTGCTCTGCGTCCGCCTCGTCGCCAGCCGTGACCTGCCGCGCGCTATTCTGTTCCGTAAACATATGCACCTCTTGCTGCCGGGGTTTGGGAACCTGCCGTTTCTTATTGAATAAAGCAGTTCCAGCGGCACAAAAAGCCGTGCAGGCAATCTGTATGCCCGGATGAAAAGCAAGGTGTATGCCCTGCTTTCATAATGTAAGAATTTTTAGGTTCCTCGACGTTGGACGTGGAAATGGGTAGTTTCTCCTTGTTGTGACACTGTTAATCTGCATGCGTCTATCACATCGCGGAATCTCATGCCGGCATCCTTTCCGCCCTGCGGCGGATCAATGATAATACTTCGACAGCAGGGGGAACATCTTCGGATTCTGGCGGATGGTGTCCTCGAAGCGTTTCAGGTAGTCCTCGCTGCTCACGTCGAAGTCCCGCTCGAACTCGTCGGCGATCTGCTGCTGCAGCTCTTCTTTCTGCTTCTGGAAGAACATGGTTATTTCATCCGTAGGCGCATTGGCGGCGTCGGTCATCATGTTGAACAGGACGTTGCGGTTTGCGCAGTAGGGGTTAGTCATGCGCTGCAAAAGGTCTGCTTCCACGGCCAGCTGCTCGCGCAGCCTTTGCGCTTCATTGCTGGGGACCTCTCCGTTTTTGCCTTTGAGGAACTGGAACCGTTCGGGATCGAAATCCTTGGTGCGGCCAATATCCAGCGAATCTGCGGCCTGCATGATCATGGCCTCTACGGTGTTGTTCTTCGGGCTGGTGTGCACGATGCAGCCGGCAATGTGCTGCTCGTATTCCTGCCCCATGGCGTTTTCGCCGTAGGCGCTCTTCATCGCATTGACGGTGATGTCGGCGCTGTTCTGCTCCCATTTGTCGTCGCCGCTGCCCGAGCGGCCGCTGTCGTGCCCGGCAATGCTGTGCATCACGGCGTTTTTGTCCACCTTGATGCCCTGTTCCTCAAGCATGTTGCTCATGGCATTGGCAAAAATATAGCAGCGGGCGATATGCCCGCGGCCATGCACGGAGGTGCCTTTTTCAAAAGTCTTTTCGTGATTGATGTAGCCGTCCATGATGTGCACGGCAAAGTGGCGACGGTCGGCATCATTCTGCGGCATGGCCTGCGGATTGGCGGGCGCGGGCATGGGCGCGTAGGCCGGATGTTCGGCGTCCAGCCTCTGCCCCACCGTGGGCGCGGCTTCGCGCAGCACGGCGCGCAAAGGCTCCTGCAGCAGCGAGAGCTCATAGGGCATAGGGCTCACGCCAAGGTCAAAGCGCCGGTCCGCCTGCACGCCCAAGTTGTGGGCGTTGAGCTCCAGCATCAGCTTGAGCTGCACCACGTGATGCCCGTCGACATCTTCGGCGGTTTCCAGGTGCAAGGCGTTGATCACGCCCTCAAGCTGCGCCGCAAGGTTCTTCACATCCTGCCCGCCGATGCGCGCAAAAAGCTGCTGCATGGCGTTCCGGTCCATGGGCGGTTCGCCGTTTTGCAGCAGCGCCAGGCCCATGAAGGACATGCGGTCCAGCTCGTTGCTGAGCTCGTCAGTCCAAAACTTGCTGCCCAGGTTGTTGTCGTGGACGAATTTGGCGATGTCTGCATCGGCGGTCTTGACCAGCTGGCTCATGCGCTGCAGCAGATGCTCCGCAGTCCACGGCGGGTCGGCGTTTGCCACGTCGCGCAGCAGGCTCTCCTGGGCGCGGGCGTTCTTGATGATCATGCGCAGCTCCCCGGGCGAGCGTAGCGCCTTGGAACTCACGACCCACTTGGTCACCGCCTCCTTCTGCGTCTGCGTCATGGGCGGCTGTTCCGAAGCCAGCGATTCCAATTCAAGCAAAAGGTCGAGCTTTTGCTGGAGTACAGGCTTGACCGTTTCGGTAAAACAGTGTTCCACAATGTATGCGGGGTCGGCATCGTTCACATAGACGGAGTTCTTCCGCAGATCATCAACCATTTTCAAAAAGTCGGAGGCAACGGCGTTGAGTGCGTTGCCCTCGAGACGCAGAGTCCCTTGTGGCAACCTGCTGTTGTTTGGTAAAGATTTGGCCAGCTTGGCGATCCCCTCGCCGATATTGTTGATGTATTGCTGTTTGAGGCTTTCCACGGCGGCAAGATCGGTATGCTTTTTATTGAAGGATAGCAGATTGCTTTCCACCCTGGCTGCTGCCTCGTCGTCCGCATATTCCTGTTCATCAAAATCTTCCGCCAGGGTGACCTTGATGCCGGTCTGCCGCTCATACTGCTGCGCCCGCAGCCGCAGCACCGCCCGCTCGTCCTTCGGCACCTCATCCATATTGATGCGTATCTCGGCTATGTCCTGGCTGGGGATGACGGGGCCGTGGATCTGCGCCTCGATGTACTGTGCGCCCGCCACAAAGGCATTTGGCGACTGGCCGGCGTTTTTTTTCTGCACCGCCAGGGCAAGGCCGTTGCCGCCTGGGTCGGACATCTGCGCCACCAGGTGCTCCAGGTTGTCGTAGGTGGCCATGGCGCTTTGCGTTGCCTCGGGCGTGCCAAAGCACTGGATGAGCAGTGCCGCCATAAGGGAGAAGCGATGGTCTACAACCTGTCTGTCTTCGTCGCTGACGAGCTGGGAGATACTGCTGGGCAAAAAGCTCTGCGCAAATTCATGGGTGGTGGAGTTTTTCGTGGCGATCGTGTCAAGATAGGCGTCCAGGTCCCGGCGCGCCTCGGAATCAGGGTTCTTGAGCGCCCTGATCACGTTCTCCGGCAGTCCGGAGCCGTCCAGCATGCGGTAAAAGTTTTGCCTGCGCTCAGGGGTGATGGCTATCTTGCCGGCCATGAAGCTGTCATCCAGCGTATAGGTGGCGCGCCTGGCCACATGCGGCTTGAGGATGATGGTGGAGGTGCCGTAGCCGGTCGACGAACGCAGGCCCGACTTGCGGCCCTCGATGTTGAGGGCGCCATAGATCGGACGCTCGTCGGCATTGATCTTGTGCCCCTCGAATTGGGGGAACATCTGCTTTTCGACGGTATCGCGCTCCTTGATGTAGCCTTCGGTTTTGGCCTGGATGTTTTGATCCTTGAGATGGAAGATATTGACCATGGGATCGTTGGGATGGTCCAAGATGGAATTGGGCCCGCCAACCAGGAACTGCGTCTTGATGTTGATGGTCAGGGGAGCGCTGCGCAGCACGTCGCCCATCTGCTTGATGGTGACATCGTCGATCTTGCGGGCGGAGAGCCGCGACTGCTGCCTCACGGCATCATGCTCGCGTTGGGTGGAACTGCCTGCGGCGGTCTCGGCAAGAGCATGCAAGTTATAGGCAGTCATGTCCTTGGCGTGTGGAGCGGGTGCACCCTCATCCGCTGCGCCCGGGACGGCCGGGGCGTTATGCTGTTCTTCCCCCGCCATGATAAACATGTCGGCCCCTCTGCCGAACTGATCGGTCAGGCTCTGCGGGCGCTGTTCGTCAGCGGCCTTGCCATGGATCTGCTTGGCCGGGTTCTCGTCGATCTGTGCGTTGATGGTTCGGTTGTTGATCTCCTTGATGACCATGGCCTGCAGGTCAAAGAGCATGCTTGCAGCATGGGCTGCGTCGTCCACCTTGGGGTTGATCTGCATCTCGCGCTGCAGCGCCGTCTGCAAAAGATCCATCTCGGAACTGGTGAAGCTCTGGAACACGGCGGCCAGCTCGCTGTTGGAAAGCCCCTCCAGCGCTTTGGTGAAAAGCCACAGCTGGCTGTCCCGCTGAAAATCGTTCAGCACGCCCAGTTTGTCCAAGCGTTCGTAATGCGTCTGCAACGCTTTGAGCTGCCCCAGCAGCGCCTTGGCGTCCAGCGTACCGGGCTTGCACAGCGTCTTGAGCGCGTCGCCGGCGTTCTGCTCTAGGCCCGCCTTGCCTCGGCGCACCTTCTCGACCTTGCTGAAGCCCGCATAGGGGATGCTCGCGGATTTGATCTTGTCGAGCCGTATGGGTGATCCCTTGCCGATCTTTACTTTGTGGTCACCGTAGATGCCCGTGTTCTGGTCCACGCCGCGGGAGGCAAGATTTTGCTGTACGGCGGCATCCCACTGTATATTTGACATATGCTGCTGTACCTCTTGTGGAAGTCTTTCTCTTCACAATAGCCGGAATATTCTAGATGTCATATTATTACATCCGTCACCTGCTTTTATCAAGCAAATTTAGGCCATTACGTGAGGAAAAACACCTTCTGGCCATCAGCTGGGGGAGTACTGTTCCCCGGTGGCCTTTATACTGAAAACGGCAGCTACGTTGTTATTCCCATAGGGCGGATAGCATTATGCAGCCTGTGCATGACAGGATGCCTGTATGCTTACCGGAAATCGTACTTCATGATTGGCTGTTTGATGCGGGGAGGGCATGGGATATTTTAAAAGCTGAAAAATGCAATTACGATGTGAATTTGCCATCCATTTTCGTCAGGCAGGATTAGCTGCAGCAGAAGGGAGAGAAGAATCTATAAAGGCATGCCTAGAAAAGACGGTAGAATTGAGCGTGTTTTTGGCAGGGCAGCCCAAGAATCACACACTTTATCTGATGACCTAATACCTAAGTATGTGGATGATATTCCTGTGTTCCATCCAGACACCGTTTTGCCTCATTCAAAGCCCCCACCCATTATTATTTTTGCCGGTCAAAATACTACTTCTATTAGAGATAAAATTACGAAATATCCATCCGTTACTGCAAGATATGCATGCTCTCCGTGTTTATAACTGTATACTGCTCCTCCGTTCGCGCAGCAAAAAATTCCAGCCAATGGCTGACTTTCGAGCTGTTGCCCCGTCGCTTCGGTATTTCGAGAATGTTGATTTCTATGGAACCGGGGTATGTAACCTCATTCTGTGCGTCGAATAGACGGAAGCGATGGTGATATGCGTTGTCTTCAGAGAAAAACGAAAAATCGACAATAATGATGGATATGGCGCGTGTCAGCTTAGCGTAGTCGTCACCACTACGTATCTGGTCCACATACATGCGCGCCGTATAGTATTGAAGGTTCATCCGGATGTTGCGTACTCGTGGGATGAGGAAGATGACAAAAATGTGAACATGGGTTCCATGTCTAGAACCGGCCCCCGCGTCAAGGCTTTTTTGCTTCGAATCGGATGCAATCCATGTCTCCGGCATCTCAACGGGATTTCTTGTCCTCGTGCCTATGATGAAATCCGCGCTACGCGTCTCATATCAATCGAGCGGCATCGGTAACTGCCATTGGAACCCCCGAGTTTTCGCGTAGACGGTCCGACCGTCACCCGTCAACCTTGATTTGGCATCTCCTATGGTTATATTCCTTATGAGATTCTTTTGTTTTCGCTCTTAGATGCCGCTAGCGCTGCCATTGTGAGTGGGCACACCCAAAATGATGCCGCACTACAAGGGCCGTAACAGCGGCCTACCTCATTACGCTGCTTCCATGGCAACTGCTTTCGCCGGGTTGAAGTGTTCGTCCTTAGCCAAAATCACCCAAGCTATTCGCGCCATCTTGTTTGCGAGAGCGACTGTTGCCTTGAAGATTCCAATTTTTTCCTTCAACCCAAGTATCCATTTGTCTAATCTGGAAAGATGTAACGGGTGTCTAGACTCATCGACTTTTCTTCGCATTATCCCGAGAATTGCAGCATGCGCTGCCAAAACTAGCAATGTCCTTACCTGACTGTTACCGCGTTTTGTGATCCCAGAAAGGTGCTGCTTACCCCCAGACGAGTATTCTCGAGGTGTTAGTCCAAGATATGCAGCCATCTGACGACCATTTTTAAATTGTTTCGCGTCCCCGACATTGGAGACTAGGGCCGTTGCGGTTATTGGCCCCATCCCACTGATTTCCTGTAAACGGCGGCATTTATCATTATTGTTTGCATTATTCTTGATATGCCGATCCATTTTCATGATTTTATTTTGTATATCCAAGTATTCAGAATAATTATCCTCAAGAATTCTTTTTAAATCGTCACTGAATTCATCCCAATGCTCAGAGATAGTACTGGTAAAATTATGTTCAAACTTACTACGACTTTTTGCAAGGGTTATACCAAACTCTGACAGGAATGATCGTGTTTGATTAATAAGTTCAGTACGATTTCTGACAAGCCTCTCCCGTCTTGACAAATAGTGTTTCATTTCCTGCTGGGCTATAGTCTTTACTGTGACGAACCGTGACCCAGGGTGCATCAATGCCTCACAGATGGCCTTGGCATCAGCTGCATCAGTTTTATTGCGATGGCCTAGGAATGCCTTAACTCTAATGGGTTGAATCAGCTTTGCCTCGTGTCCTAATTCGATCAGAGTCCGTGCCCAGTGATGTGCTGTCCCGCATGCTTCAATCCCCACCGTGCAAGGCAAGAGATTGGCAAAAAATGGGATGAGCTGCTTCCTAGTCAATTTTCGATTGCCAAGCTCACGTCCCTTTTGGTCAGCCAGAAATACTTGAAATACGTTTTTGGCGATATCCAACCCGATGTAGTGCACTTTCTCCATGACCCGATCTCCTTTTTCCAGGCGTATCCAGAGGATCGCCTGTGGCACTCAGATGCCGGTGATCTTATCGTTCCTAGGGGGCCGGGTCTATCCCATCAATCGAGGAAAGCAAATTACCCTCGAAAAGGCGGAATCACCATGTCCACAAGTTTCATTTACCATGCGTTCGGTCTGTCTGGCTATGAGTATGTAAGCCAGAAATTTCACGCTGGATGTACTATTTTCCATATACGTCCA
>JAFTDG010000138.1 GCA_017454325.1 Desulfovibrio sp.
ACTGGTCCTTCGTCAGCCCTTTCATGTTGATACCCATCTGCTGATACAGTGCCTGCATTTCATCTGGGAACGACACCACGTCGCTCTGGCATGTGGCCTGTGCCGACGCTGACACCTGTGGCAGCCATCCCTTCTGGATATTACTGACCGTCAGCTCTGTCGTCTTGTTGATCAGGTCATACTGCTGAATCAGCGGATAGTTCCGCTCTGCCGCCTGCTGGCACTCCTCCAGCGTCTGTGCCCCTGCGGGGCTAAATGATAAATGACAAATGATAAATGATAAAACCAGTCGCGTATAATTATGTTCTTATGTTATTCTGTCCAAAATACTGTTCTTTTGTCTTCCGACGCTGCAAAAGTACGATGTATTTTCCATACTATCGCTATCTTTCGGAATGGAAAAAATTCCATTTTGTTCGATTTCTGTAAATTCTGGTTCCAAATTAAGGAAAAACTATTACCTTGGCGCAGTAAAACTTCGCGAAGGTACTCACGCTCGGCAAATGAAACAAGTTTCTTTGCTCTCGCTTAACCGTACCTTTGCAACCAAAATGTTCATGGTGGGACAGTAAAATAGAATGATTTTTTTTGTATTGTACCCGACTTTTCGTAAATTTGCAGCCATTATAGAAATGGTTTATGAAGAAAAGCAGGATTATTACAGCGATTATTGTCTCATTGATGATGGTTGTGCCAAGTTTGCTGTGGGCAGTCAACCCACTTTCGCAGTTCCATATCCTCGGTGGCGAGTTGAGCAACTCGGCAGCAACGTCGGTGGAGGACATTGACGAAGTGCTGCCGCGCATGAGGGCATTAGGACTGAATACGGTGTTGGTGCCTGTCTATTGGGAGTTCTTAGAGCCATCGGAGGGACAGACGGACTTCGCACTCGTCGATCGCACCATCGATGTAGCCCGCCAGCAGGGGCTTAAGATTGTACCGCTGTGGTTTGGGGCATGGAAGAACTCGATGTCGTGCTACGCTCCTGCATGGTTTAAGCGCGATGTGAAACGCTTTCCACGGGCTCTGACAAAAGAAGGTAAGCCGTTGGAGATAGCTTCGTGCTTCAGCGACAACGTGCTGCAGGCCGACATGAGGGCTTTCTCCGCACTGATGCAGCACATTGCCTTGAAAGACCCGCTGCGTGAGGTGGTCATTATGATGCAGATAGAAAATGAGATTGGAATGTTGGAGTCGGCACGTGATCACTCTCCGCTGGCCGAGAAGGCCTACAAGCAGCCCGTGCCACAAGCATTGCTCAAGGCGTTGAACGTTAAACAGCAAGGCACCTGGGCCGATGTTTTTGGTACCGACGACTATGCCGACGAAAAATTCATGGCTTGGCACTATGCCTGCTATGTGGAGCATCTGGCCAAGGCTGCAAGACGTATTCACGACATGCCCCTATACGTGAATGTAGCGTTGAACAGTCGTGGCCGCAAGCCTGGCGAATATCCTTCGGCCGGTCCTTTGGCCCATCTCGCAGGAATATGGAGAGCTGGCGCTCCCAGCATTGACATCCTCGCACCAGACATCTATGACACAGGTTTCAAATCCTGGGCTTCACAATATGCGATGCCGTCAAGGCCACAGGATGGTGAAAAGGTGAAAAACAGGCTTTTTATTCCTGAGAGCCGCTGCTGCGAGAACAGCGGTGTGCGTGCCCTCTATGCCTTTGGCGAGCATCAGGCAGTTGGATTCTCGCCCTTTGCCATTGACCAGGCTTTGCCCAAAGAAACGGAGTCGGTAACGCAGGCGTACAATCTCCTGTCTCAGGTTTTCCATGTAAGGCATCAAAACACTTGGGGGCTGCTTTTCGATCAGGAAGACAAAGAGCGGGTTATTGATGACGAGGACGTCGTAATGACCTGCCGCCATTATTTTACACTGCCCTGGGATGCACGTGCCACTGACGGCTCAACATGGCCTGAAGGTGGGGCGATGCTCATCCGTTTGGGCAAATACGACTATCTGCTGGCTGGCAGTGGCGTAGTGATTGACTTCAAAACGCGCACGGAGAAGCTGCAGGCGCACCTGGTGAAATTGGGCGAAGACGGTTTTGCCGAAGCAGGTAACGGAGCCCCCAATGTTCAACGTTCCGACCAGCAGCGGCAGGAGGCGCTTCGCATGCGAAGCAGGTTCGAGGGGAAGCGTCTCGGGCTCCTTTCCGTTGACGAGGTTACGATCAACCATCAAGGCCAGATTCATTTTCTCCGCCGTCACAATGGCGACCAGAGCCACCAAGGTCGCCATGCCCGCATTAGTGTGGGCGAATGGAAGATTCTGCACATCCGGCTTTATGAATACGGATCATAAGCCATATACAGCTTTTCACTTAACATTCTGTCAAACAGAGTCTTAACTCT
>JAFTDG010000139.1 GCA_017454325.1 Desulfovibrio sp.
AAATCTGTTGCTGGCTTACAGTTTTTTGCCGGGTAAACTTAGAGAGAGATATCCGCTCTTGTTGATCGGGTCTGGAGGGTGGGGCAATGATGCCTTGCATGACTCCCTTCGAGATATGCCCTTTGTACGTTGGCTAGGATATGTCCCTGATACTGAGCTTGCCGCACTGTACAATTTAGCTGAGTTCATGGCATATCCCTCATGGTATGAGGGATTTGGTCTGCCGGTGGCTGAGGCCATGGCCTGTGGCTGCCCTGTTATGACCTCAAACGATCCTGCAATATTGGAAACCAGCGGTGGTGCTGCACGGCATGTGACTCCAGATGATGTGGATGGCATGCGTGATTGTATGCGTGAGATGCTGGAGGATGAAGCTCTTCGTAAACGTATGAGCGAGGCTGGTATTGCTAGGACTGCATCCCTGACGTGGCTGAACTCTGCCAAACAACATTTTTGTCTGTTCAGAGAAGTATGTGTAGGCTGTTAGAACTTGCTGTACAGATCAGCCGGCAGGATTTCCAGAGTCGTTTTGCCGGATCTCTTCTGGGTGGGGTGTGGCTTTTTATCTGGCCTCTGGTGCAGATGTTCATTTACATTGTTATCTTCGGTAAGATAATGGGGGCACGAATGTCAGTGCCCGGTCAGAGTTATGGACTGTATGTGGCGGCGGGACTTCTTAGCTGGACCTATTTTTGTCAGACATTGCAGAGCACGTCTCGTGTATTTGTCGACAGAAGAAACGTCATAGGTAAAGTTCCCGTGGATCTTCGGGTCTTTCCCCTTTCCATCTGTCTGACAGAATTTCTGCCTTTTGCTTCGGGATTCATCCTTCTCGCTGTTGTTGCTCTCTTTATGGGCTGGCAACCTTCTTTTTTTCTGCTATGGCTGCTTTTTGCTCTCTACTGCCAGCAGCTCATCGCCATGGGGCTCGGTATTTTGCTTGCATGCTGCGCTTCCTTTACTCGTGATGTGGTAGAAGCCACGGCTATTGTTGTGCAGATGGCGTTCTGGTTTACCCCCATTGTCTATGTGCCGTCGATTCTGCCAGAATGGGTGGCCTGGGCGGTGCAGGTGAATCCCATGACACATGTGGTTCGCGTGTATCAGCAATGTTTCGTATTCGGTGGAGATGTCTCGCTTGGAGGTATGCTCTATGTAGCCATTGTGGCACATCTTTCGATATGGGCAGGAATACATGTGCTACACAGACTACAAAAGGATATCCGCGATGTTCTATGATGCAGGATGGGCTTTTTGAATTCAGACGAATACCGATTTAGGGAAAGCTGTAGAGATTATTGCCGACAGCATTAACGGTCGGGTAGTTCTTAGATTCGTCTCAAATCAGAGCAAGGGCTGATTGCAATGCTTTCTGATTCTGTCATTGATATTGTGGATGTGGGGAAATCGTTCAAGCGTTTCCGTCGGCGCCGCGATCGATTTGTTGAATTTTTTACAGGGCGACAACTTCACAGAGATTTTGTAGCTCTGGAGCCCCTGACTATAACTATTGAAAGGGGGAAAACCCTCGGCATCATTGGAGAGAACGGATCGGGCAAGTCTACGTTACTAAAGCTTATGGCGGGTATACTTCTGCCGGATTCTGGGAGCATCGTCCGCAAGGGAAAGGTTACTGGCTTACTGGAGCTTGGCACGGGATTCAATGTGGAGATCTCTGGCCGTAATAATATCATGTTCAACGGTATCTATCTTGGTATGAGCCGCCAACAGCTTAAAGCTCGGGAGGATGCAATAATTGACTTTGCAGAACTCACGGAATGTATTGATGCGCCTCTCAAGAGCTATTCTTCGGGCATGGTAATGCGTCTAGCCTTCAGCATTGGTATCCATGCCGCCCCTGATTGTTTTCTTATTGACGAGGCTCTTTCTGTGGGCGACGTACGCTTCCAGCAGAAATGTTTTGAACGGCTCAGAGCATTCCGATTGTCTGGTGGGTCCATCGTATTTGTGTCTCATGACATGAATGCAGTGAAGTTGCTTTGTGATGAAGCATTGCTTTTGCACAGTGGTAAGATTCTTTATCAAGGCTCTCCTGATGAAGCGGTAAACCGCTATAATGAAAGCCTTGCCCCAGAGGGAAGTTCTACTGGTGCGACAGTTACTGGTTACGGCGAAGGTTCTGTATATTTCACATCGGTGGAAACATCAGCCAAAGTACTGACTTCTGGGATGCCCCTGGATGTAAGATTTTCTTATGACTGCCGGGTACCCACGGATAATGTAACATTCGGAATCACTATTCGTGATCGCTTTGGGCAGGATGTTTTTGGCTGTAACGGTGCTTTGCTGGGTATTCTGGCCAATGTCCATAAAGAGGGGACAGGTTTTTTCCATTTTCCAGCTATGAATATTGCACCTGGAGTATATACGATTAATTTGGCTGCACACACAGGCAAGACGCACCATGAGCATTGTTTCCACTGGTGGGACAGGGCCACAACTTTTGAGGTGATACATGATAATGAGTATACCTATTGTGGACATACGCGCCTTGATGTGACACTGCAACTTTGAGGTGGATGCATGACGCAGTTTGACATACATGTTTTTATGGCTGGGGTACGGCGTGAGGCCGGTGAACTGCATTTACCTCGCCGCAGCTTGAGACTAATTTGGCATCTGTTGCAGCTTCAGGGTGAAGTTTTTTTGAAGATTGCATACATTCAGCTGCTTGGCAGAGAACCAGATCCTGCCGCTGTTGAGGGCTATCAGACAAGGTCAAGATATACGTTAGGACGTCTAATCATTATTCTTTCACTTCTGATAAGCCCTGAACAAACACGCATCCCGCACTGGCTGCGTCGCGGCATCGCATGGCTGCGTGGATGAAAAAGGACAAAATGGAGGAAGCCAAGAGCAGTCTGGTCTCTCCCTTTAAACCAGTGTCTAAAAGGCCCTAGCCTACAATTATGCATGCTGTAATGTAAAAAATCAAAAGGCCCGGCAATGGCTAAAACCGGGCCTTCAACCACACCCCTGAGGTACTGAAGGTAGGTTACATCTCTTCGGAAGA
>JAFTDG010000140.1 GCA_017454325.1 Desulfovibrio sp.
GCCATGCTTATTGTGCCCGCTGCCACGGCACGCAACCTTGCACATTCTGCCGGTGGCATGTTTTGGTGGGCGCTCCTAGTTGGGCTTTCCTCCGCTTTTGCGGGACTTGTCCTGTCCGCCCAAGAATGGTTGTCTACATCTAGCGGGGCCACTGTCATCCTGGTGGCATGCTGCTGGTTTGCCCTGAGCCTTGCGGCACCAAGGGTCGCAGTGCGGCACGCCTGACAGTCGCAGATTCAGCGCCGCTCCACCAGCTCTATGGCTTGCTTGCCGCACATGTGCTCAACAGTCAGCTCCACCATGCAAACTCTGTTGAAAAGACGTTCTATTTCCCGTGTACGACCTTCTTTATCATCAGGCGTGTAGCGCGCCGCCAGTTTCTCTAGGGCGTGACGTTTAGCTGTCGCATTTTCCAGGACACGGGCACGACCAAACACAATGACACTTGCAAAATGCGTGGTATAGGTCTGAGGTTGCACGTTATCCAAGTCAACGACGCAAAAGGAAACTTTATCATCGCGACGAATGGCATCCAGCTTATGCCCCTCAAGGGCACAATGGAAAAAGATCCTTTCTCCATCATATACATAACTAAGCGGTACGGCATAGGGATAGCCATCATCTCCTGCAACAGCCAGGACGCCGGAGGTACCACGCTTGAGAATGGCCTGGCAGGCTGTTTCGGACAGTTGCTGTTTTTTTCTTCGCAGTTCTCTGAACGGCATACAGTACTCCTGTATTTAATGGCTGTTGGATTATGCTGCGTACAGAACAATACAGAGCAGTTTTTGTCCAGAGTCAGCCATGGCCGCATGGCTAACTGCTGGAGCTCCATAGCTCTTGCAATGTGTCATTATTGCCGCATGGTGCGCAGGCCGTTGGCAACCACCATCAGGCATGTGCCCACATCGGCAAAGACAGCCATCCACATGGTTGTATACCCCGTAAATGTCAGGACAAAGAACAGGGCTTTTATGCCTAAAGCCAGTATCACATTCTGTAGCAGAATGACCCAGGTGGCACGTGATAGACGGATGAAACGCGGAATCTTGCGTAAGTCATCGTCCATCAATGCCACATCGGCAGTTTCAATGGCCACGTCTGTACCGCCACCTGCCATGGCAAATCCAATATGGGCACGGGCCAGGGCCGGTGCATCATTAATACCGTCACCCACCATACCCACAACGTGGCCCTGTGAGTCCAGCTCTTCAATAATGCGCAGCTTGTCTGCGGGCAACAGCGAGCTGTGTACAACATCCACACCTGCTTGGCGGGCAACGGCAGAGGCTGTTTGTGCATTATCGCCGGTGAGCATGACAGTGCGCACATGAAGGCTCTTTAGTTCACACAGCGCTGAGAGGCTGCTTTGCCTGACAGTGTCCGCCACAGCGAAAACTCCTGCAATGCCCTCCGGGCCAATCAGTAGCGTCACTGTTTTTCCTTCATGTTCCAGAGCTTGTATGTGATCACTCATGGCACGCACAGGGCAGCCCAGTTCCTCAGCCAATTTGCTGTTACCCAGGTGCCAGCGTTCGCCATGTATAACGCCGCTCACACCACGGCCCGGCATAGCGGAAAAATCCTCCACCTGCAGAGGGGAGATTCCCTGTTCGGCGGCTTTTGCAGCAATGGCCCTGGAGATCGGATGATCAGAACATGCAGCAAGCCCGGCTGCCAATGTGACCATGCGGGTGGTATCCATTGCCCCAAGGGGGATAACATCGGTCAAGCATGGCTTACCACTGGTAATGGTGCCTGTCTTATCCAGAGCCAGAATTTCCAATTTGCGTCCTAGCTCCAGAAACATCCCCCCCTTGATGAGTATGCCGTGGCGAGTGGCAGCGGCCATGCCGCCAACAATGCTCACCGGTGTGGAAATAACGAGTGCACACGGGCAACCGATAACCAGTAGGACTAGAGCCGTGTAGACGGCGTGTCCCCATGACCAGTCCAGTGCCAAAGGCGACACAAGAGCCGTGAGCAGCGCAATAGCAAAAATGGCAGGCGTGTAGTAACTGGCAAAGGTGTCCACAACACGCTGCATGGGTGCACGGCTGGCTTGTGCATCCTCCACAGCATGGATAATGCGCGCCAGTGTTGTTTCTGTAGCCCTGGCAGTTGTTGTAAACTCGAAAGAGCCTGAAGTATTGATCGTTCCCGCATAGACTACGTCACCGACACATTTTTCCACGGGCAGGCTTTCCCCTGTGATGGGGGACTGATCAACAGATGAGTGCCCCGAGACCAGCACACCATCCAAGGCAATTTTTTCACCAGGCCGTACGCGTACACGGCTGCCTACGGGCACAAGACGGATATCTGTTTCTGCCCACGAGCCATTGGCCTGCGCCACAACTGCGGTCTCCGGTGCAAGAGCAAGCAGGTTCTTGATGGCATTACGCGCCTTGTTAAGGGCCATAGTCTCAATGGCTTCAGAAATATTGAACAACACCATGACCATAGCCGCTTCAGGGTACTGCCCAATGCATACGGCACCAGTGACAGCTACAGACATGAGCGCATTGATGTTTAGTGTACCGCTGCACACCGCCTGCCAGCCTTTTTTATAGGTGGACAGCCCGCTAAGCGCAATGGCTGCTGCAGCTGCCACAAATATGGCACTGTGCGCCATACCGTAAGAAATGTGATATGCATCTGCAATGGATACGCTGTTACGCCACTGCCACAACAGATCCAGCACCTCGGCCAATACGGCAAAAGCTCCGGCCACCGCGAGGCGTGTCCAGGGTATGCTAGCACTTGCACCAGGATGTGTGTGGGGCTTGCCGGTTGAAGGTGACACTTCCGGGTCCATGCCTATGGCCTTGAGAGCAGCCTCCACCGGAGCAGGAGAGGGCAGAGTGTGTTGCACGGTCAGTATGCGCTGCATGAGGTTGCATTCCAGGCCAACAATGCCAGGCATGGATTGCAGACGGCTGCGGATGAGACCTTCCTCCACTGGACAATCCATGGCAGGAATGTAGTAGACAATCGTTTGCTGTGTAATGTTCATGGCTCGACGCCCCCTTGGAAAATGCAGTACCGTATATGCATACGGCTTATAGTCACTAGAGGGTCAAGCAAAAGCATGATTTTTTTTCAATGCCATGCCCGCACAAGCGGCAATATGCTTGTGCGCATTGCAGTCAGACCGTACTGTCAGGGTGTGTTTGTATGAAAAGCTGAATGGTAAGGGGCCATATGGCGTGGAAACGACTATTCCTGCACGAAGGTATCCTCGGCATAGCGTTCCAGACAGGATTTGAGGCGCTCTGAACCAACGCTTGCAATATTTACCCAGTGTACGGGAGCCGTACTGGTCCAGTCCATCTCAGCAATAAAGATGAAACGCATGGCAACGCCAGTGGGGCAGGTCTGCGTACAACGGCCAAGCCGCTTAGAAAGAAATGCAAAGGGCTGTTCACCTTTGACAGCCTTGCTTGGCACAAAGAAAAAAATATAGAACTGATCTGCTGAAAACATAGGGCGGGCACGGTCTTCCGGCATACAAATGCGCCCACCTCCAGCGGCAATATCCAGAATGAGCGGGGGACGCGGATCTTGCATGACATGCTCACGCAGCAGGACTTTGAGCTGTTCACGCGTGGCTGGTGGCCGTTCAGAGGCTATAATGGCACCAAGACGTGTAAATTCACTTTTCCATGAATAACGGGGGTGACGTCGCAGAGCGCGCAATACAGGCTGGCCAAAATGCACGGTGAGGCGTGCAATTTGACCGGCGCTGTCTTCTTCTGTATCAATAATGTCAGCTTGGCCGGAAACGCCTGTACCTGCACCTTCCCCGGGAAGCCGAAAAGAAAATTTTGCCTGTTTTGATGCGCGGTGGCAGGTGCCGGCCAACGTAGCACACTTTTGCACATTGAAAAGCCAGTTATGTGTTTCTGTGGCAGTAAGGGCACCTTCAAGGGTCAGGTTCTGAGGGCCATCCTGCCGATCAAGACTGCAGATCAGTGTTACATTAATTGCTGACGCGGCTGCTTGTGCAAAAGGATTTTCCTGAACCATAATCACATTTCCTGATGGCCTGACAGTCTTGAAAAAAATATTTATATGCTAAATCCCCCAAAAATCAAGAGTGCTCCAATAGAGTATCTTTCTTCGTCAAGGAAATACAGCGATGAACATGTATATAATCCCTAAAAGCTGGTCGCTTTCTGCTTTGTTTGTTTCTGTTGTGGCAGGCAAAATTTACGGCGTACTGCTGTATTTTTCGTTCTTTTGCAGTTTGTTGACGGTCATGCCTACTACTGCCTTGGCAGTTGAGGCAACAAGCCCCCGTATGACAGCGGTTGTGAGGGCTGTGCGGGCAACTGCTCCGGCTGTAGTCAATATTACCAGTACAAAAAGTCTTGACGGACAGCGGGTATCCCCATTGGAGCAGTTCTGGGGGCTAGACCCTTTTGGTTTTCCCAATGGCCGACAGCATAATCCTGCGCAGCAAAAGCGCGTCAGTCTTGGTTCAGGCGTGATTGTGGACAGTGGTAAAGGCCTGGTTCTCACCAATGCTCATGTGATCGCCGGCGGGGATGATGTACGGGTGCATTTGCTGGATGGCAGGGAATTTTCGGCTGTAGTCAAAGGAGCTGACTCTGATTTTGATATAGCTGTGCTTGCAATACGCGGGGCAGCTGGTTTACCCGCGGTTCACTTAGGCAATTCAGATGACATTCTCCCTGGTGAGACGGTCATAGCCATAGGCAATCCTTTTGGCTTCAACCATACTGTAACCACAGGGGTGGTTTCAGCTCTGGGGCGTACCATACGCAACAAAGAAGGGGCATTCACCGACCTTATCCAGACGGATGCGGCCATCAATCCCGGGAACAGCGGCGGACCGCTGCTTAATCTTGAGGGAGTTCTGATTGGCATTAACACAGCAGTTGATGCTCGTGCTGAAGGAATCGGTTTTGCCATCCCTATAAACAAAGCCCGTCGCGTCATGGAAGACCTTATGTCTACAGGAAGAGTAGATCCGCTCTGGCTGGGGCTCGATCTACAGGAGGTTGATGCACGCATGGCCATGGCTCTGGGGTTACGAGGAGCAGGGGGAGTTTTAGTGACGGGAATGTACCCCGGGTCTCCAGCGGCACGCACCGGCCTGCGCATTGGCGACGTGATTGAAAGTATTAACGGCGTAGCATTACGAGGACGCCGTGATTACCTGGATATTTTACGCAATCAGACTCCTGGCACTGCCTTGCGCTTGCAGATTATGCGTGAAGGGTATCCTGTGCAGCAGAATATAACTCCAGAACCTTTTAGTGATAAGGACGTGCATTCATTTATGGCCCAGCGCTGGGGATTTGATGCCGCAGATACGTCTCGGGGCGTGGTGGTGAGCGTGGTCAGACAAAACGGCCCTGCTTCTTTTTTACGCAAGGGAGACAGAATTACAGCTGTGGGTACCACAGGCATACGTGTAATGAACGATCTGCTGCATGCCTTCAGACGAGACCGTATGTCCGGCCAGGTGCTTTTGCAGATAGTACGGGATGGACGCGGCTATTATGCCCGGTTAGTGCCGTGATCAAAGCAAATGAATACAACGTCGCAGCATTGCGACCATTTGAGGAAGCGTTTATACTTAGTGTATTAGTGTAGATTCTACATAATAAGTATCACATGCTGGACTTGGAGGAGAGAAGCCATGGCTGTTGTTCATTGTGATGCGGGTCACCTGCCTGCGCCCGAAAAGCTGGAGAATATCCCCGTGCTCATGAGCGCCTACTACACTGAGTTTCCCAACCCGGCTGTGGCTGCACAGCGCGTGGCATTTGGCACGTCAGGGCACAGGGGAACGCCATTGTTGTGCAGCTTTAATGAAGAGCATATCTACGCCATCACCCAAGCCGTGTGTGATTACCGTAAGGCAAAAGGTATTGATGGGCCGCTGTTTCTGGGTGGGGATACACACGCCCTTTCAGAAGCAGCTTTTCGCTCTGCACTGGAGGTGCTGGCGGCTAACGATGTGCAGGTGCGTATAGCCAAGGCAGGAATGTATACGGCCACACCCGCCATTTCCCATGCCATACTCAAGTGGAATGCCGGGCGAGTCAATGGCTTGGCTGATGGCATAGTAATTACGCCCTCGCACAATCCACCGCGTGACGGCGGATTTAAGTACAATCCCCCACACGGTGGTCCTGCCGATACGGATGTCACAGCAGATATTGAAAAACGCGCCAATGCGTATCTGGAAAATAACAACAAAGGCGTGCGCATGACACACTTGCGTGCTGCGCTCAGTTCTCCTCTTGTGCAGGAATACGACTTTATCCAGTCTTATGTTGATGACCTGTCTCAGGTGCTGGATATGAAGGCCATTGCCGCTTCCGGCCTTTCCATTGGTGTTGATCCTCTTGGCGGGGCTAGTTTGCAGATGTGGGAGCCCATTGCGGATACTTACGGGATCAAGCTTGATGTGGTGAACAGAGCAGTGGATCCCACCTTCCGTTTTGTTCCCTGTGACAAGGATGGCAAAATTCGGATGGATTGTTCCTCACCTTATGCCATGAGCCGCCTTGTAGACATGCGTGAACGATTTGACCTGAGCTTCGCCTGCGATCCAGATTCTGACCGCCATGGTATTGTGACACGACAGGAGTTAATGAACCCTAACCATTTTCTCAGCGTTGCAGCCTGGTACCTTTTCCGCACACGGCAAAAGTGGCCGGCACAGCGTGGCATTGGCAAAACGCTTGTGACAAGCGCCATGCTGGACAGAATCGGCCGTGAAGCTGGCCGACCAGTGATTGAAGTGCCTGTGGGCTTCAAGTGGTTTGTCCCATATCTCCACAGTGGAGAATGCGGCATGGGCTGCGAAGAAAGTGCTGGAGCCTCCTTTCTCTGCTTCGACGGTACCCCGTGGAGCACTGACAAGGATGGGCCGCTCATGTGCCTGCTGGCCGCAGAAATGGCCGCCGTGGAACAGGCTTCCCCCAGTGAACTGTATGCCAGATTGGAGCAACGCCTTGGAGCACCGGTCTATCAGCGTCTGGATGCACCAGCAGACGACGCTGTGCGTGCAAAACTCAAAGCACTCACTCCAGAGAGCGTACAACTGAAAAATCTTGGTGGAAAGCCGATAACAGCGGTTTTAACCCGTGCTCCAGGCAACGATGCGCCTATTGGTGGCGTAAAAGTTGTCAGTGAAGATGGCTGGTTTGCCGTCCGTCCGTCTGGCACGGAGGCCATCTGTAAGGTCTATACTGAGAGCTTTACCGGCGAGGAACATCTGAAGGCTATACAAAAAGACGCCATAGACTTTATGGAGCAACTGTTCAAAAACTAAGAATAGAGCAAAACAGAAAGTTACAACTGCACACTTTTGCGTAGGGCGTTCAGTTCAGTATCTGTCAGTGGTCGTGCGGCGCCGCAAGGCAGATCACCCAGATGCAGAACGCCCTGCGCCACACGTCGTAAACGAAGGATAGTCAACCCCAAGTCACGGCACATGCGGCGAATCTGTCGGTTCAGGCCCTGGTGCAACACCATGCGCAAGACAGTATCGCCAGAGGGCAGGGCAATGGCAGATACTTGCACCGGGGCAAGCCTGTCCCCTTCAGCAAGACACATTCCATGACGCATGGTCTTCAGACTTGACACATGCACAGAACCACGTACAAGCACCTCATATGTTTTGGGCTGATGGTAGCGCGGGTGCATGAGGCGCTGTGCCAGTTGCCCGTCATTGGTCAGAAGTAGCAATCCTTCTGAGAAATAATCAAGACGGCCAACAGGATACAGCCGAGTAGTCTTATATTGTTCAGGTAAAACATTAAGAATCGTTGAACGACCTTCAGGATCACTAAGGGTACAAACGACATGCACAGGTTTGTGAAACAGCACATAGACAGGGTGATGCGACGCATCCAGTGTGTGCCCATCGAGGGAAAGCACGTCAGTCGGCAGGTGTACATGCCGTGCAGGGTTTGTTTCCACTTGATTGTTGACACGTACACGCCCTGCAAGAATTAGTGCATCTGCCTTGCGACGGGAACACAGTCCAGACTGTGCAATGGCTTTGTTCAGTCTTAGGCCGGCGGTCGCGCTGTTCGCAGAAGCCTTGTGTGCGACATTGCTGTTAGACAGCACATGCATATGACTGGATGACATGGTATTCTCCTTACGTACCTATGGTGCTGGAAGAGGGCTGTAGCGTCAAGAACAGATACAGTGCACGACAAAAGTTTACATAATTATCATTATGGGACATTTATAATTCCACTCTCCGAGAGTGGCTACTTGCCCCCAACGCTGCTCTGACGTACAAACACATCAGTCCCATCTGTTTCAGCATTAAGGAGATTACATGGGTTTTTCTAACAGCACCTGCAGTTTTTCACGGTTCCGTATTCTTGATCCCGTACCAGATATTCTCTGGACGCAAATTGCGGACAGACTCAAACAATACGCCTTTCACGATATCGACAACATCCCTGAACTAGAAGCGCATGGCTGGGTTAGTTTTGAAGATATGCTTGATGTAGAATGGCTTGGTGGGCCACCACAAAAAGGCTCCTACATTGTTTTTTCCTTACGGCAGGATTTACGCCGCATTCCAGCAGGAGTGATAAAAAAACAATTGGCACTTGCTATAAATGAAGAAAAACAGCGTATGAGTGACCAGGGCAAAAAGTTCATTTCCCGGGAGCGCAAAAAGGAACTCAAAGAACAGGTGCTTTTGCGATTGCGGTCTCGTTTTTTGCCAGTTCCAGGTGAATTTAATGTTGTATGGGCTACAGACAGGAATGAAGTATGGTTTGCTTCTACTCAAGACAAAATGATCGATCTGTTTATGGAACAGTTTCTCATTACATTTGAACTGCACCTTGAACCGCTTACGCCGTACAATCTGGCAGCTACGCTGGTGAACGAGGAAGATCTCGAACGTCTTGACAAGCTCGAGGCCACTCAGTTTACACCTCTTTCCTAATTAATTTTTTATTATTATTCTAAAAGGTACCTTATATGATTATGCCAAACCTCGGCGAATCCACAGATATAGTACTTGGCCAGGAATTCCTTACGTGGCTTTGGTATCAAAGTGATACTGCGCCCGGAGCTTTTTGCGATAGGGATGGAGCACCTTTTTCAGTCTCCATGGAGCAACGCATTGTCGTTGAAGGCGGCGAAGGCGACGCACGAGAAGTTGCCTCCGTTTCCGGCTCGCTGTCTCCACTGCGTGAAGCCCGCTTCGGCCTTGGAACAGGCAAGAAGGTAAGTCGGGCTCTGCTGCATCTTGAAAAAGATGAGCTGGCTTTTCAACTTGTTCTTAGGGCTAAAGATTTCTGTCTCAATAGCATGAAGACACCCAAACTCGACAGAACCACCTATGAAGACGAAGATCCTGATGCCCTCCTTTTGGAAAAATTCTACCTTATGGAAGTGTGTATATCGCTGCTGGACGATTTATATGCGCGTTTTCTCAAACTGCGCCTCTCCCCTGCCTGGCTGCAGGAAGTGGATGATATGCGTCAGTGGATGACCCGTACGGAGTAAGTTTTTTCAATGCTCAACAGCAGAACTCCACAACTTTTCGGCGTCATGCTGCACATCCTCAAAAAGACACTATGGATCCTTCTTGTGCTGCTGGGGATTACTGTCATCAGCTTCTGGATCATTCACCTTGCTCCTGGTTCTCCCACAGACATGGAAACCACGCTCAACCCTCTCGCTGGCGCAGCCTCACGCCAGCGCCTGGAGGAACTTTACGGGCTTAATAGGCCACTATATGTGCAATATTGGGACTGGCTTGTACGTCTTGTACATTTGGACTTTGGCAATTCCATGTCGGTTGATGCACGTCCGGTACTGACAAAAATTATGGAACGTCTTCCCCTCACGGTGGGAATGAACGTCATTTCACTAATGCTGACCTTGCTCATTGCCGTACCTGTGGGCATTATTTCTGCCTGCCGCCGCAATTCCCTGCTCGACAAAATCATAACAATCCTGGTCTTTCTTGGCTTTGCCATGCCCTCTTTCTGGCTGGCACTACTACTCATGTTGTTTTTTGGCATAGAATTACAATGGCTGCCCATTTCTGGACTCACATCCATCAATTTTGACCACCTTGACCTGTGGGGAAAATTTTGCGACCTCGTACGCCATCTTGCTCTGCCTGTCCTTGTATACACGGTGGGAGGGCTGGCGGGTATGTCGCGATACATGCGGGCCTGTATGCTCGAAACTCTGCGGCAGGATTACATTCTCACTGCCCGTGCCAAGGGGCTAAGCAACAGGGCCGTTATTATGCGTCATGCCTTACGTAATGCCCTGCTGCCGGTTATCACCCTTCTGGGGCTTTCAGTGCCGGGACTCATCGGCGGCAGTGTCATTATTGAGTCCATCTTCGCCCTTCCCGGTCTGGGCCAACTCTTTTACGGAGCAGTCATGGCACGCGATTATACCATGATCATGGGAAACCTCGTTCTTGGTGCTGTCCTGACCCTTCTAGGCAATTTGCTTGCTGATGTGTGTTATGGCATTGCCGATCCACGAATCCGCACAAAAAGAGGGGAACGCTGATGCTCCCACGGGCTATCAGGAATATGCTGGGTCGCAACCTTATGCTCACGCTTGGTAGCGGCATTGTACTCGCTATGTCTCTTGCTGCCCTGCTCGCCCCGCTCATTGCGCCGTTCCATCCTGATGCCCTGCATCTTGATCACATTCTTGAACCACCGTCATCCCGTTTCTGGCTGGGCACTGACCGTCTTGGAAGAGATGTGTTTTCACGTCTGCTCTTCGGTGGGCGTATCTCACTCTGGGTTGGTTTCGTAGCTGTAGGCATCTCTGTCAGTATTGGCACAACACTGGGGCTTATCAGCGGTTATTTCCGCAGTTGGGTGGATGAATGCATCATGCGCTTTGTAGACATCATGCTCTGTTTCCCATCTTTCTTCCTTATTCTGGCTGTCATTGCCTTTCTGGAACCAAGTTTGACTAACATCATGATAGTTATCGGATTAACGTCATGGATGGGAGTCACACGCCTGGTGCGGGCAGAAACGCTCAGCCTACGTGAACGGGATTTCATAGCGGCCGCCAGATTATCTGGAACGTCATCATACCACATTCTTGTACGGCACATCCTGCCCAATACACTCGCCCCGGTGCTGATTACGGCCACACTGGGAATCGCAGGCGCCATACTCACCGAATCCAGCCTGAGCTTTCTTGGCCTTGGTGTACAACCACCTACTGCCAGCTGGGGGAATATGCTTATGGATGGCAAAGCCGTTATTTCAACAGCTCCCTGGCTCTCTCTCTATCCAGGGCTGGCCATTCTCGTGACAGTACTGGGCTATAATCTTCTAGGGGAAAGTCTGCGAGATTTTTTTGACCCGCGACTGCATGTCCGTTAACCTGTTTTTCTATGTGTAAATAAACCTAAAGTAACACATTAAAAAAACAACACAACGATACTGTTATGCTTGAATATTTGCATATCCGCAATGTAGCCCTCATAGAGGATATGACACTGGAATTTGTGCCTGGTATCAATGTGCTCACCGGAGAGACAGGCGCCGGAAAGAGTTTTATACTCAAGGCTCTCGGTTTCCTGCTGGGTGACAAATTTTCTGCAGATATGGTGCGTGGTGGTGCAGATCGGGCACAGGTTGAGGCATTATTCAGCCTTCCATCGGAAGATTTGATACTACGGCGTGAGCTTTTGGCTGATAGCGGTCGCAGCCGTTTGTATATCAATGATACGCTGCGCTCACAAGAAAGCTTGCGCGATCTGCGTCACAAACTTATATCACTTACAAGCCAGCATGCCCAACAGCGTCTGCTACAGCCTGCATTTCAGGCATATTTGCTTGAGCGAGGCATGCAGTGCGATACGCTTATTGCACGCCGCCAAACGCTATTAACAGCATTGCAGGAAAATGCAGACAAACGAAATGCCCTCCTGGAACGACAATCCGGCCTTGTGGAAAAACGCGAACTGCTTGAAATGCAGCAACAGGAAATCGACAAGGTTGCCCCGAAAGAGGGGGAAGAGGAACTCCTTGAAGATCTGCGCAATCGCATGCGTTCTGTGGAACAGTTGCACAAGAAATATGACCTTACGCTGGCATTGCTGCACGGAGATGACGCACAACAGGGACTTATCGATCAACTAAGTCACTTCGAAAAACTTTTGTATGACATCCAATGTGTCGATGACCGTATCAATATTGATGTCGACAGTGTGACAGCTCTGCGGCAGCAGATGTCAAGCCTTACGGGTATGTTGCGCCGTCCTCCTGCCCTGCCGGATATGGACGATGTTACTGACATTGACCAGATAGAGGAGCGTCTTTTTACCCTAGCCCATCTCAAACGAAAACTGCATCGAACCTTGCCAGAAATTCTTTCCCTGCGCGCAGAACTTGCTGACAATCTTTCCTTTCTTGATGTCTGTGCTCTTGATCTTGCCCAGCTGGAAAAAGAAGAAAAAGCCCTTAAAGAGGAGCTGATAGCCGTCACGTCACACATACTGCCTGCGCGACGTGCAGCCGCCACCGCAACAACTGCCGCTCTTGAGGCAGAATTACGGCAGTTGGGTTTTTCAGCTGCAGTACGCGTTATACCGGAGTTCAGCCCCTACGAAATCTGGCCTGGCGTCATTGATGAACGGGGCCGTATTTTATGGGCACCCAACCCTGGTCAGCCAGCTCAGCCCCTGGATAAAATAGCATCCGGCGGTGAACTTTCGCGTTTTTTGCTTGCCCTTGCCGGGATTCAGAACGAAGATCAATGTTCCACATTCATTTTTGATGAAGTAGACGCAGGCGTTGGCGGCCTTACATTAAACAGTCTTGCAGAAAAACTTTCTGCACTGGCCGCATCACGGCAAATCCTCCTCATCACACACTGGCCGCAACTGGCTGTGCGCGCCAGCAAACACTTTCAAATCTCAAAAATTGTGCGAGATAATGCCACCTTTACCCTGTGCACCCCTCTTGATACGCCAGCGAGACACGCTGAGCTGGTGCGTATGGCTGGCGGAGGATCACAAGGTGAAGCACTGGCCCTGGAGCTGGAAAAAGCCTATTCCCGCTAATGCATGATGCTGATTCTTTACCCGTCAAGCTCATAAAGGGACATGAGAGCGGCGCTATGCGTCAATGCGTTCTGCCCTTGACTTTACCGCACTTTCCTTTTTTACAAGGACTAGGCCATCCTTCTTTAAGGCAATACGCGCTACCCCTCCCTTCTTGAGAACTCCGAAAAGCAACTCCTGAGCCAGCCGGTCTTCCAGTTCAGTGCGCAGCAGACGTCGCAGAGGTCTGGCTCCCATGGCAGGATCAAATCCTTTTCTGGCCAGCCAGTGACGGGCACCGTCAGTAATGCTCAAAGTTACATTGCGTTGTTCAAGCCCGGCACATATTTCACGCAGGAACTTATCTACAATACGCAACATCATGGGCTCTGTCAGGCTGCAAAATGGAACCAGAGCGTCCAGTCGGTTGCGGAATTCAGGGCTGAATGTATTTTCCACGGCTTTGAGACCCTTATGGGCCGCATCCTGCGGTGCCATACTTCCAAACCCCATGGCAGGACGTGACATGTCAAAAGCCCCGGCATTGGATGTCATAATCAGAATGACGTGCGAGAAGTCAGTTTTGCGTCCTGTGTTGTCCGTAAGTGTGGCATAGTCCATTACCTGTAAGAGCACGTTAAAAATATCTGGATGCGCTTTTTCTATCTCATCCAGCAGTACTACGGAATAGGGAGCCTTGCGCACAGCCTCTGTCAGCAAACCTCCTTGGTCAAAGCCAACATATCCAGGAGGGGCACCTATCAGGCGTGACACCGCATGTTTTTCCATGTATTCACTCATGTCGTAGCGTAAGAATTCCACGTCCATAAGTTTTGCAAGACAGCGAGCCACTTCTGTTTTACCTACGCCAGTGGGGCCATAGAAAAGAAAAGCTCCTGCCGGTCGCTGCTCCTGAGACAGGCCTGCACGTGCCCGGAGTATAGCGCGCACTGTCAACTCAATGGCCTCATCTTGACCGAACACAAGATTCTTAAGATGCTTCTCAAGCGTTGCCAGACGATTTCGTTCTTTACCAGATACCGTACGCACAGGAATACCTGCCATACGGGCTACAATACGTTCCACATCAGCCACACCCACCAGAGGAATGCCATCTCCCCCCCGCTTTGCGGAAGGGGTTGTCACGCCCTTTCCCAGATGAACGGCAGCACCAGTTTCGTCCAGAACATCAATGGCCTTGTCTGGCAACAGTCGATCGCGTACATGACGTGCCGTTAAATCCACCATCGCTTTAAGGGCCAGAGGGCTGTAGCGCACATGGTGATAGTCGGCATAGCGGGACTGCAACCCCTCAAGTATTTCCAGGCATTCTTTAGCAGTAGGCTCTACAAGGTCAATACGCTGGAAACGGCGTGCCAGCGCACGATCCTTTTCAAAATGATTGCGGTACTCCTCATAGGTAGTGGAACCTATGCAGCGTATTTCACCATTGGCGAGTACCGGTTTCAACAGATTGGAGGCATCCATGGACCCCCCTGAGGTCGATCCTGCACCGACAATAGTATGTATTTCATCAATAAATAAAATGGCATCGGGCTCTTCCTTGAGCTTGTGAACCACAGCCTTGAGGCGCCCTTCAAAATCTCCCCTGTAGCGAGTACCAGCCAGCAAAAGCCCCATATCAAGGGCATAAAGCTTGGTATGGGCAAACATCTCCGGCACGTTGCCCGATGTGATACGTAGCGCCAGACCCTCGGCAAGTGCCGTCTTGCCTACGCCAGGATCCCCCACGAAGAGAGGATTGTTCTTGCGACGACGACACAGCACCTCAACAGCGCGATCCAGTTCAGTGGTACGACCAACCAGAGGGTCAATTTTACCCTCGCGGGCGCGGGCCGTCAGATCAACAGCGTAAAGTTCCAGAGGATTTCCCTTACTGTCGCCCTGTCCGTTTTCTTCCTGTGCAGGAGCAACCCCACGCGAGCCCCTGCTGTCCTCCATGCCGTGTGAAACAAATGTCAGAACATCCAATCGCTCTACGCCCTGCTTTCGCAGATAAAAGTGGGCATAGCTCTGTTCTTCATCCATAATGGAAACGAGCAGGTCGCCCAATTCCACGGAGTCTCGACCAGCAGAGCGTATTTGAGACATGGCTCGTTCAAGCACACGCTGCACGCCCTCGGTCTGCATAACTTCAAAAGGTCCATCCTGTACTACAGACTCCATTTCGTGACGAAAAAATTCCTCAAGCTGCTCCCGCAACACAGGCACACTGACGCCGCTGCCTTCCAGCAAGATGCGGCCCCTCATGCTATTGGTCAATGCGAATAATATATGCTCCACAGTGAGCAAATCATGCCGTCGCCGGTGTGCTTCCATCAATGCATCACGAATTACAAGCTGAACATCTTTACTTAACATGGCAGTATCTCAAAAAACCTTTTCCATGGTGCATTTAAGGGGATAATTTGCCGTATGTGCCAGACTGTGCACACGACGCACCTTGCCTTCTGCCACCTCCTGAGTATACACGCCGCATACTCCAAGGCCCTGTCTGTGTACAGTGAGCATAATGGCAGTGGCTTCTTCTGTCGTCTTGTGAAAAACAGTGCGCAGTACAGAAACGACAAAATCCATACTTGTATAGTCATCGTTGTGCAGGAGAACCCGGTAACGCTCCGGCTCCTTGAGTTTTTTTTCAACAACAACGCAACTGTCACCATGAGTTACATTATTTTCAGGAAATGACATGCGTAGTATCTCTCCCCAAATGGTGCAGGCAACTTGCCTGTATATTGAACGCAGTATGGCTTAGTATGAAAGACCTAGCTTTTCACGCCATGCCGCCCGCTGTTGCGCGTTAAATACAAAAGAAAATTTCGGTTGTTTATTGTGCTGTTGCAGCCATTGCTGATGCAGTTCGTGATAACTTTTGGTGCTTGTTTCGGCATTGTCAAGAAGAAGTCTTGTTTGCACGGAAACAATATCTTCCTCCGGACCTTCCATTTCCACAATTTCTCCAAAAGGCAAAACATCAAGTTCCACTTCTACCAGCCCCATGCGCCACGGTTCTCGTATTTTTTCATAGCGGGCGATAACGCCATACCCCAGGCCGGCAAGAATGGAACGCATGGCCTCTCCATCGGCCACCTGAGTTTCCCGCTCCTCACGCTTCTTAAAATTACCCATTTCTGCAACAGGCAGTTTAAGTGTCAGCAAATGTAAAGTTTTGTCAGGCCACTCCTGGCTGCGCAGGCGCAGTAGCCGTCCGCTCTCACACAGGATTCCGCCTGCATCATACACCCAGTTGCTTTCAAAGTGTGCGCCCAAACAGTGCGCTCCATTATCTATCAGCTTCTGGCGAATTGGTTGCAAAGCCACATGCAGATATTTGCGCTCTATCTCAAGGCCCATGACCACATCCCTCTCCATATGGGGTTTACCAGATTATTATATCATCTTCTGCCATGGACATTACGGTGAAATAAACGGTTCTGCAGCGCAGCAATAGTGTGGATACTACCCTCCCCTTCCGCCGGATGTACTATGGGATCAAAACCAAGCCGTTGTGCCTGCTTGAGCCGTAAATCCTGTGCGGCTACAGGTCGTACCTGTCCATTAAGGTCAACCTCACCCCATAGTATGCATCTGGCTGGCAAGGGCAAATCATAATACGAAGAAAGCACAGCGGCCACCAGTGCAAGATCCAGCCCAGGCTCAGAAAGTTTCATCCCACCACCCACCTTGGCATAAATATCCACTTGGCCAAAATTGAGCTTGAGACGCTTTTCCAACACTGCCAGCAGCAAATGCAGGCGACCGGTATCAAAACCCAATGCAGCACGTCGTGGGATGCTCAGGAATGTACGCGCAACAAGAGCCTGGACCTCCACTGCAAATGGCCGCTGACCATCCACTGCCATAACAACAGCAGTACCTGAAAGAGAGGGATCACGCTGCCCCAAAAAAAAGGTTGAGGGGTCGTCCACAACCCGCAGACCGGAGGTTTCCATACGGAAAACCAGCAATTCCTCATTGGGGCCAAAACGGTTCTTGAATACACGCAGCAGCCGAAACATCTGACGGCGGTCACCTTCCAGCGAAATGACAGTATCAACCATATGTTCCAGCATACGAGGTCCTGCCAGCACTCCGTCCTTGGTAACATGCCCAACAAGCAAAAGTGTGCAGGAAGCGCTGCGGCATGCTTCAAGAAGCGCTGTGGCTACGGCCCGTACCTGAGTTACATTGCCGGGCAGGCCCTCTGCCTCAAGGCTAGTAAATGTCTGCACGGAGTCTACAATAAGAAGGGCCGGCATTGCCGAATGTATGGCCTCAAGCACATCTTCAACACGAGATGTGGAAAGCGCGAGCAAGTTGGCATCTAACATGTCCAGACGCTCCGCCCTTCCCTTGATCTGCTGCAGGGATTCCTCACCGCTGGCATAGAGCACACGCCGGCCGGAAGCGGCCACCATGCCGGCTATCTGTAGCAATAATGTTGACTTGCCAATACCTGGTTCACCACCAACTAAGATGGCAGCGCCAGGCACCAACCCTTTACCCAGTATACGATCCAGAGCATCAAGACCGCTGCCATACGGATCGTGCCCGCTATCTTCCACCTCGCGCAGGGGCACAGGAATATCTGCTCTTTTCGTTGCAGCTTGCAGACCATGGCCCGGCGAATTTTTAACAGCTCTCACCGAAGCCGTAAGCGTATTCCATTCATGGCATCCGGGGCACTGCCCGCGCCACTGCATTGTCTGCGCACCACATGCGGAACATATATACACTTCACGCACTTTCGACATGCCACAACCTAAGAAAAAACATCATATGGCGCAAGCAGAAGCTAGAAATAACATGCCTTGTTATAATGTCTTGTACAATGTACAGGAGCGCTATTTGCTCCCTTTGGAAACCTGAAGCTTACGAAATATTGTACTGCGATTAATATGAAACAGTTCTGCGACCCGCTGTACAGAACCGTGCGTGGCAATAGCCCTAAGCAGAAAATCACGCTCAATTTCTGCCATAATATCCCGTAACGGACGTCCAGCGTTGAGCACATCTTCGGCATACGGTGATACGTCGCGCTGCATGCCTGATATCTGCGCAGGCAGGTCGCGGGGGGAAATGAGTGGGCCATTAAGTGTAATCACCATGCTATGGACAAGGTTCTGCAATTCCCGCACATTGCCTGGCCACGCATAGGAAGACATCATCTCAAGTGTCACATCCATAAAGGCCATTGCCTTATGATACTTGGCTGTGTACTGAGCCAAAAAATGTTCGGCCAGCACACGCACATCTTCACGGCGTTCACGCAGTGGCGGTATTCGAACCGTAGCCACATTCAGGCGGTAAAAAAGATCACGACGAAAGGTTCCCGCTTCAACACTTTCCGCAAGATTGCGGTTGGTGGCAGCAATAATGCGTACATCAACCTTGCGTGGACTGGAAGCGCCCACGCGCATGATCTCGCCATCCTGGAGCACGCGCAGCAGGCGTGTCTGCATGGCTAGCGGCAATTCTCCCACTTCGTCCAGAAAAATGGTGCTGCCGTCAGCAATTTCGAAATATCCTGCCTTCCCCTTGCTGGAAGCTCCGGTAAAAGCCCCTGGCATATACCCGAACAGCTCAGACTCTGTTAGCGATTCAGAAATGCCACCACAGTCCACCTTTAGCAAAATTTTGTCCCGTCTAGGAGAAAGTGCATGCGTAAAACGGGCAAACACATCTTTGCCTGCCCCGGTTTCACCCAGTATGAGCACCGTTGCGTCGGTATCAGCAAAGCGCTTCAAGAGAGAGGTCACTTCCTCCATCGCCTTGCTTGCATATACCGGTTCCCGGGCTTTCTTATCCCCCTGGGCCACATAGGCAAGTTGGTCGTGAATTTGGTCAATGAGTCTGCACTGCCCTGAAACCTGATCCTGAAGACGGGCCAGCAAAGTCACATCACGGGCAAAGGTCACCACCAGACGCAGCTGACCTGACGAATCAAAAACAGGAAACCCCATGAGTACGAGTTTTTTGCCATTCTTGAGCTGTTGCACTCGCGTCGTCGGCCGACCTGTACGCACAATTTCCGGATTCAGAATACAGTCAAAGGTGCCCTCATGCATGAGGTCACGCACATTCCTTCCTTCAATCTGCTCCTGTGTCAGGCCGGTGAGCTGTTCGTACATGCGGTTGACGCGCAGGCTTATGCCAGACGCATCACTGATGAAAACGCCCTCCGGCAGTGCATCAAGAATACTCTCAACATTACGTGACAGGAGTTCTGAATATCGAGCCATAAATAACGCCTGTTGCTATATGCATCAGTGCGGAATGTGTACCCTCTCACCAAGAATACGCACAGCTGTTTTTTGCAAGGCTGACATTTTTTTAGGATTCAGCTGGACCTCGCCCATGGGTACAGGCCGATCAAGAAAATGATATTTTTGTGTTCCAAGCCTGTGATATGGCAGCATCTCGTATTCCACACGTTCATAGGGCTTGATAAAACTTGTAATAGCGCTGATGGTTTTTGCATTATCGTTAAAACCAGGAATAATGGGAGTCCGTGCCAATATGGGCAGATCGGGAAATTCTTCCACGAGAATGCGAAAATTATCAAGAATACGCGTATTAGGCGCACCGGTCTGCGCAGCATGCACCGTACTGTCCATGTGCTTGATGTCAAACAAGACAAAATTAAGATAGGGCGCCGCTGCCCTGATTGTGTCAGCGGGAACCATACCACAGGTCTCAACGGCTGTCTTTATGCGCCTGACACGAGCTTCACGCAAAAGAGACAGGGCAAAATCTCTCTGCAGTAATGGCTCTCCGCCAGATATGGTCAGCCCACCGCCTGAGCGGGCATAAAATGCCATATCCTGTTCAACCACAGAAAGGACATCGTCAACAGTGCGCTCCTTGCCGTAAATGAGCAAAGCCTGAGCCGGGCATGCTTCTGCGCAGGATTTGCTTGTACATGCACTGCAATGCGTACGGTCAATGGTCAGCAGATCATCGTTGCACAGACTTATGGAGCCAAACGGGCATGCCATAATGCAATGGCCACATTTGGAAATGCCCAGACAGCGTCCCGCATTATATGCCAGCTCCGGCTCTCTGTGCTGTGATTCGGGGTTGCTGCACCAACGGCAGGAGAGCGCACAGCCTTTGAGAAAAACGATAGTGCGAATGCCGGGGCCATCGTGAACAGAATATTTCTGAACATTAAAAACCATGCCGCGTTTCTGGGTGTCGTCCTCACACATAGCAGATCATCCTTACGTAGGCATTGCAGGACAGCCCGCTGCCGTCACAACAACAAAAGAATGTGTTATGCACTCGGGCAAATTCCCTAAGAGAAATCGCGCAAGGCTGGATAGGAATCCTGCTGCCCATCCGCCTCGCGCGATTTTTGATGGATACCAGCCTGCTGGTATCACGTTCATTTACATGGCGTCATGTTCTGTACGCGCGATCAGGTCGTTCTGCAAATCAGGCGACAGATCAACAAAGTAGGCGCTGTACCCGGCAATGCGTACAATGAGGTTCCGGTATTTTTGCGGATCCTTCTGCGCAGCCAGCAGGGTGTCCTTGTTCAGCACGTTAAACTGTACATGCCACAACTTCAAATCGCAGAAAGTACGAATGAAAGACACCAGTTTCTCCGTGCCTTGCTCACCTTCTACGCATTTGGGCGTGAACTTGATATTCAGCATACGGGCTGCGCGATCGCGCATGCCCATGTTTTTGGTATTATAGTTGGAAAGCAACACCGCAGTTGGCCCGTTGACATCTGCCCCGTGCGAAGCAGAAGAACCGTCCGAAAGAGGGAATCCGTCCGTGCGTCCGTTGGGAGTTGCCGAAACGACCTTACCAAAGGGCACATGTGATGTGAATGGCACGTAACGCACGTCATTGTGGATACCCAGATCGCGCATACTGTATTTGCCACCGTACTCAACTGAAAGCTTGTCAATCTCACGGCCGATAGAATCGGCATAGGGATCGTTATTGCCATAGCAAGGCGCGGATTTCAAAAGCGCCTTCACGTCGTCATAGCCCTCGAAGTTGGCATCTATGGCTTCAATCAGCTTGTCCATGGTCAGCTTTTTCTCTTCAAAGACAAGTTTTTTCACCGCGCACAGAGAATCAACAACCGTACCGAGCCCCATATATTCAAAATAACCAAAGTTAATGCCCTCGGGAATTTGCTCCTGGTGCAGATCAATGCAATGTTTCATGCACAGGTCGTGCATAGCCGAACCCATGGGCTGAGCAAAATGCTGGGCGCGTAGTTTATTGATGATGTACTGCTGGTGAAAAGCAGTCTTGAGAAAGAGCATGTGCTGCGCCTTATAGGCATTCCAAAATTCATCCCAGGTCTTGAACTTGCGCGGATCGCCTGTTTCCAGACCAAGCACCTGATCACCGTATTTTTTCATGCGACCATTGCGCAACACCATTTCCACAGCCGCAGCAAAGTTAATGTACGCACCACCGGAAGTATACGTGTCACGGTTGGGCATACGAGCTTCAGTGCAACCCGAAACCGCGTAGTCCAAAGCTTCCTCAAACGTTGCCCCCTTGGACACATACAGAGGCACCACTTCTTCATCATTAATAAGTTTGGGGAATCCAGAACCGTATTTGATGGTTTCAGCCACGTCCCAGAGATAGCGTTCGGGAGCACGGGAATGAATGCGGGCCGCAAGGTCAGGATAGTGCAACGGGAACTCACGCTTTGACTTGAGAATGATATAGGTAAGTTCATTGCTGGCGTCACGGCCATCAGGGGTTTGACCACCAACGGTCACAGCCTCCCAGTGGGCATAACCTTCATTAAAGGCACCGCCAGTAGGGGAAATATACATATCGATAAATTCGGCCATACCAACCCACATGCACTCTAGCAATTCCATGGCTTGGGCATCAGTAATTTTACCAGCTTTTTTGTCTGCCTGGTAATAGGGGTAAAAATACTGATCCATGCGGCCA
>JAFTDG010000141.1 GCA_017454325.1 Desulfovibrio sp.
CCTTGTTTTTACTGGTGCGCCCGGCAGGAATCGAACCCGCGACCAAGAGCTTAGAAGGCTCCTGCTCTATCCAACTGAGCTACGGACGCAAACAAATACTTATGCAAAAGGAGCATAGGCTGTGCTGTGCGCTGCGTCAAGGCAATCTTCTACGAAGAAAGAATGGTGTATTAGGGAGAGTATCTGGGCTATTTATGCCTATGAATCGCATAAGTTATGATTCGTTGAGTGCAGAAAGGCGATCAAGTAATCGATCGTAATAGGGGTCATCTTCCTCCAGTTGGAGATTTTTTTGATATCGAATTTTGGAACGCGTAACCATGAATCGCAGTTTCTGCATTTGACGCACACGTTCTTGTTCGTCTCTACAGTGCTCAAGCAGATCCGCAAGCCGCTTTATTTCCTTTCGCTCCTCTAGTTCAGGAGGCAAACATCCTGCATTACTCAAGATTTTGTAGGCCATGCGCAATTCTGCAGGTACATGGCTCATATCTTCCAGGTGTAAAGGCTTCCCTTGACCTGGCAGATTATCGAAAGCTCCTTGGGCCAGTGCTTCTTCAATGCGTTTCTCTGCAACAAACTGGATGACGGATAAGGGATTGGCTTCAGTCATGTGCTCTCTCGTTATCACTGGAAGGCTGTCCCCACAGTGTTTTCCATTCCATAAGCAATTTGAGGGCATTCAAGGGGCTGAGCTCCTCCGGGTGCAGCTCGCGCAATAGCTGAATAAGCGGATGCTCAGTGCGTGGTGGGGGAGTTGGTATTAGGGGCAGATCATCGTTTTTTGGTTCTGGCAGTGTAAGACCAGGCAGTGTGACAGCAGAAATCATATTCTTGCGTGCTGACTCACGACTACGCTCCAAACCTGCAAGAATACGCCGTGCCCGCTGAACAACAGGGCCTGGCACACCAGCCAGACGGGCAACTTCTACACCATAGCTGCGGTCGGACGGACCTGGCACAAGTCTATGCAGAAAGAGAATATCATTATTGTATTCGCGAATAGCGATATTCATTGTGAATACACCCTTGATACGTCCTTCTAGAGCTGTGAGCTCGTGATAGTGCGTGGCAAAAATTGTACGTAGCTCTTTACCGGTACGTTGTGCCAAGTCTTCCACGACGGCCCAAGCCAAGGCTAATCCATCGAATGTGCTTGTGCCACGTCCGATTTCATCAAGAATAATCAAACTACGTCGTGTTGCCTGACGCAAAATCCTTGCCGTTTCCATCATCTCTACCATGAAGGTACTTTGCCCCTGAGCCAGATTATCTGATGCCCCCACACGCGAAAACAAGCGATCCACCAGGCCAAGGCGTGCCGAAGCAGCAGGCACCATGGAGCCAATTTGTGCCAGCAGGCAGATGATGGCAACCTGCCGCAGCACTGTTGATTTGCCAGCCATGTTAGGGCCAGTAAGCAAACAGAGGTGATGGCCTGGTTCGAGGCGAAAATCATTAGGCACAAAGTTGGCCTGCCCAAGTATATCTTCCACGACAGGATGGCGTCCTTCCTTGATAATGACTTCCGGGGCTTGGCTCAATTCTGGCTTGACCCATGTATTGCGTCGACCTACTTCTGCAAGACTTTGCCAGTAATCAATGTGTCCGATTATATCCGCTGTGTGAATAATGCGTTCACGTCGAGAGGCGATTTGCGTCCGTAACTCCTGAAAGAGCGTGTATTCAAGCGCTTTGCGTTTGTCGGCCGCAGAGAGAAGCTCTTCTTCCAGTTTTTTTAGTGCATCTGTAGTGAATCTTTCAGCATTGGCAAGGCTTTGGCGTCGGATAAACCGTTCCGGTACGGGGGCGGTATGCGCTGCTCGGGATAGTTCAAAATAGTAGCCGAACACGCGGTTGTAGCCCAGTTTTAATTTGCTTATTCCGGTATTTTCCTGCTCCTGCCTGAGCATGGTCTGTAATTGCAGTTCCCCATGTTCGACAAGGTCTAAAAGGTGGTCGAGCTCGTCATTATATCCATGGCGAAATAATCCGCCCTCGGTGATGGTGACAGGCGGGTTGTCTACCAGGGCGCTCTCAAGGAGCGCAGTACAATCTTCAATGTTATCCCAGGAATCTATGGCAGCTGCAAGAATTTTGGGTAGTTTGGTTATCTCGGGGGATGACGCTGCAGAAGTGATGTTATCGGGGGGCGGTTGCAAGGTATTGCGAAGCGCAGCAAGTACGCAAGGAAGCGCGGCAAGGCTGCTGCGCAGAGCAATAATATCGCGCGGGGTGCCCTGGTTGAGGCTGATGCGCGTGGAAAGACGCTCTAAATCATAGACCTTGCCCAGTGCTTCCCGTATGTTGGTGCGTCGTGCATCGTTACAAAAATAATCAACTGCATCCTGAATATGTCTGATGGTAGCTATTTCGCGCCATGGGTGATGGAGCATGTCTTCCAGAAGGCGTCCCCCCATGGGGGTCAGTGTACTATCTAGAACATGACGCAAGGTGCCTTTGCCCTTGCGTCCATTAAGTCGCACAAATATTTCAAGATTGCGTTCCGTCACCTCGTCAATGATCATGCGTCTATTTAGGTCTAGTGGCACAAAGGGCATCAGATGCTCTGGACTGCGTAACTGCATTTGTTCGAGATAGGCAAGCAATGCACCGCAGGAACAGAGTGTGCCCGGTTTGTTATCCAGCCCCAAAGCCGCAAGTTCCTTCACGTCTTGCGCCGCAAGAATCCGTTCTTCTGCTCTTTTGGCTGCAAAATGGGCTTTGGGTAAATGAGCCAGGCGTATGCCTTCCAGCAGATATCGCGGAGGGGGGGCTGTGCCCTCGGGCAACAGAAGCTCCCGAGGCGTCAGCTTCTGTACCCACTGCCACAGTTCGGCATCGCGTTTGAATTCCAGTCCAGACCACTGCCCCGTGGATATATCTGCCCAAGCAAGGCCACCTCCGCCGCCGGCAGTGGGAGAAAGGGCTGCAAGGAAGTTGTGGTTTTTACTGTTGAGGTTGGCGTCTTCCAGAACCGTTCCAGGTGTGATTACGCGGGTTACTGCGCGTTTGACAAGGCCCTTGGCCGCTTTGGGATCCTCCGTCTGGTCGCAGATGGCTACATGATACCCCTTATCGATGAGTTGGGCTACATAACTCTCAACGGAATGCCAGGGCACGCCACACATGGGTACTGGGTCTTCTGCATCGGGATTACGGCTTGTCAGAGTCAGTTGCAATTCCCGCGCAGCCACCCGGGCGTCCTCAAAAAACAGTTCATAGAAGTCACCCATGCGGTAAAATAGCAGGGCATCAGGGTAGTCAGCCTTGATGCTGGTATACTGCTCAAACATGGGGGTAATTTTTACTTTTGCATCAGGCATGGTCGAAGCTGTGGCAAAAAAAGCGGTGGCATACGTTGATGGCATGCCACCGGCTGATACACAATGGCTGTTCTAGAGCATGTGTACTCGCATTAGCGAGGCAACAGAAGAAAACGCGTCGGCACGAGTCTATTTTTCTGTTGCAGAGGAGGAGACGTCGGCAGTCGCAACAATGGAAGCAGATTCCATTTTGTTTTCCTGGCCTTCCTTTCCGGCCTTTTGGAGATAATCAGCACGGGCAGCCTCTGCCTCTGCGAGCTTCTTACCCTTGGCAACTGCACGTTCGAGCGAGTTGATCTGCCACTTCTGCTTCACCAACTTGGCGCTGGAATTGACCTTGTCCCACACCAGGAAGGCCAGGGTAAGCAATGCGCCACAGGCAAAGGCAGCAATAATAAGAAAGTAGAAAGGCAGTGCAATAGACGACATGGCAGGAAGGAAGAAGAGATTGAGTGTGAGAACCACGCTCTGCGATAGTGCGGCCTGGTTTTGGAAGAAGAACACCAGTGCTAAAAAAAAGAACACAGCGAGCAGAAGAACCTTGATATAACGCATAGATACTCCTCAGGCTTGAATGCCTCTCAAAAAAGCACGGACACCTAAAAATTTGTTGCCCGTGGCATGGTCATATACGGGGGAACTCCCCGGCCAAGGCGGCATTTGTGAAATAGGGTTTGAGAGCTGTATAGGTTTCTTCTAGGTACTGGGGAATGGTGCGTACTTCGTCCATCACTGCCATAAAAGAGGAATCTCCATTCCAGCGAGGCACAAGGTGAAAATGCAGATGCTCGCGTATCCCGGCGCCGGCAGCTTGCCCCTGATTCAATCCCATATTGAGACCTTCGCAACGGAAATGCTGTTGTAGAATGCCGGTCGTAGTTTGCATGAGATCCATCATTTCGTGTGTTTCTTCTTTGGTGAGGTCGGTCATCTGCATAACATGCCTGTACGGACAGACCATAAGATGCCCGTTGCTATATGGAAATTTGTTCATGATGATAAAAGCATATTCTCCCCGATACAATATCAGACGTTCAGTATCTTCTTTAGTATGCTGAGGAATGCAGAATACACAAGTATCGGGTTTGGGGCCCAGAATATAGGTAATGCGCCATGGCGTCCAAAGTTGTTTCATAGTTCAGTATGTTACACTGCTTGCAATCTCCGGGCAAGGGGAAAGCGCTTTAATCAGTCGGATTTCCTTTGAGTATCTCATGGGAAGTTTCCTGTTCTGCTAAGGTGCGGGCAAGATTCATCTGCTGTTCCGAGCTCACAGCTTCGCCGTCCAGTTTTGCACAAAGCACCGCACGAAGGATTTTTCCGTAGGCTGGGCCTGGTGTAAGGCCAAGTGCATGCAGGTCTACGCCGGTAATGTCAGGCTTTTCATTCCGCCATTGGGTAATATAGCGCGAAAGACTTTTTTGCAGGGCTGCGTTGCTCGTGCTGGCCATGAGGTAGAGCAGCGAATCCAGCGTCAGCGGCTTAAGCAGCGCACATAGCGTACTGATTTTGGATGTGCCAGAATCTTCAGCTTTCTGCCATGCGTCCAATCTTGCACGCAGAGCGCGGGTCTGTTCCCGCTGGTTCAGGATATCCGTACGTTTGTTCTCTGGTAGCCCCATACGCTGAAAATTGGTTGCCGTCTCTTTGTAATTGAGATTCTGATTTAGACCGAGAAAGAAAATCAGCCAGGTCTGGGGTTGTTCTTCAAAATAAAGAAGACGGTACCAGGCCAGCATATTCTGAATTTGCTGCAAAAGAATCTTGCGAGTAGGTGTCAAGGTAAGTGTAGGGGCAATGGCCTGCAGAATGCCTAACTGATTCAGGCGTTCGAAGCATGCCGTTGGGTTGTCTTCTTCACAGATATGCAAGAATTCATGAAAGAGACGGGAGGGGGACAATCGATCCATGAGCTTGAGTTTCAAGGCGTTTTTAATGAGCTTTTCTGACCCCTGTCCAATATGAAAGCCATAACGCTGTTCAAAACGTACTGCTCGAAGGCAGCGTGTAGGATCTTCTACAAAGCTTAAGGTGTGCAGAACTCGAATGACTTTTTCCTTGATATCTCGACGGCCTCCGAAAAAATCTGCAATTTGCCCGAAAGGTGTGCTGTCAAGCCGCAGCGCAAGAGCATTGATGGTAAAATCTCGTCTGTAGAGATCCATTTTAATAGACGATAGTTCGACTGTTGGCAGTGCTCCCGGGGATTCATAGTATTCCAGACGAGCTGTAGCCACATCTATGCGTTGCTCTTTGCCTTCAGCATCGTGAAAGATGACCATAGATGTGAGGAATTTGGGGTGTACGCGCACACGGCCATGAAGCGCATTGGCAAGAGTACGGGCAAGGGCAATGCCGTTGCCTTCGACAACCAGGTCAATATCCTGATTGGTTTTGTGCATGAGAATATCGCGCACAAAGCCGCCTACTGCGTAGACAGGCATGTGCAGTTCACGTCCAAGCCTGCCTGCCAGCTGCAAGATTTCATACGTCGCTGCTGGCAGGTGGTCGATAATGGCGCGGGAAAGGTTTTTTTCCTTGCTTGCTGCAGCGGCTTTGTCAGGCATATGCGCGGAATCTTCAGCAAAGACGTTGATGAGATCTGTACGGGTGACAACACCGAGAGTGTTTTCACCGTCCAGAATGGGCACAAGACGTTGGTGACTTCCGACGATGACCTCCATGAGTTCCTGCAGGCTGGCATTTGGCGACAGGCATTGGATACGTCGCACCATATATTCCTCTACGGGGCTGTCGCCCAGGCCGTGGGCAACAGCACGCATGGCAGTAAGTGCATCCAGTATGCCTACGGGCCTACGTGTGCCAGGCGCAAAAACGGGTACGGACTTCAGGCCAAAATGCAGCATGAGCTCATCAGCTTGATGTATGGTTGCTTCGGACGCTATGCCCACAGCAGGAGCGGACATGTATTCGCGGGCTGATTTGTCTGGCAGAGCCTGAGAATAGAGGTTGCGAATGATGACATCGCGCACCTCGCTGACCATCATGGAGCGTATGGAGGCCGAGGCAGCATAGGTATGGCCGCCGCCACCCAGGGCCGCACAGATATCACCTACATTCACGGCTTCATCGCGACTGCGTGCTACCACCTGAATGCGGTCATCCATGATGCCAATGGCAAAGAGTACCTGAAATTTTTCCATTTCCATGAGTCGCTGGGCCAGATAGGCAAAATCCCCCAGATAGTGTTCCATGGCGGCTTCGGAGATGGCCACTTGTACATTGTTGATGGTGTATGTTTGCGTGGATTCCAGCAGGCTGTTGAGCGCATGGATATGCAGGCTTGTCAGTTCATGGGAGGCCAGAGCATCAATGCGGTTAACGTCCATCCCCTGGCTGAGCAGCCAGGCCGCGGACATAAAATCGGTACGAGTGGTAGATGAGTATGTAAATGAGCCTGTGTCGCCATAAATGCCGAGGCCAAGAAGGCTTGCTTCGTCTGCCGTGAGAGTGACATTCCGCTCGCTCAATGTTTGTACGATAAGGCTGGTTACCGCTCCTACCTGTGCCAGATGAAGCTGTGGCGCATTGATATCGTCTGGTGAATCTGGATGATGATCCCAAAGTATCACTTCGAGGTCTGGCTTTGTGAGCAGTTGCGCGACATGGGGAACACGGCTTTTTTGGCGTGTGTCTACTAGAACAAGGCGATCAATGGATGCCATGTCTATAGTGGCACTTTCCTTAAATCCCAGAGCGATTGTGTCGAGTTGCCTGTAGAGTTGCTGCAGATTGCGTTCTTGCGTGCCAGGAAAGAGCAATACACATGGACTATAGAGATGCCGCGCAGCAAGCATGGCGGCAAATGAGTCAAAATCCGCATTGGCGTGGCAGGTAATTAGCGTGGTCATTCCATACGACTCCGGGGATGGAATTGACGATGTATGTTTCGTAGCCGTTCTGCTTGAACATGAGTGTAGATTTCAGTCGCACTGATATCGGCATGCCCCAGCAGCATCTGCACGGCGCGAAGATCCGCTCCGCCTTCCAACAGGTGTGTGGCGAAGGAATGTCGGAATGTGTGCGGTGATATAGGGCGGCGAATACCAGCTGCCAGAGCGTATTTTTTGACCATTTTCCAAATGTACTGTCGTGTTAGCATATGCCCCGAACGGTTAACGAAAAGCTGGTTTCCAGTGGGGGCAAACTGCGGCCGCCATTGATGCAAATAGTCTGTCAGCATAGTTTGCATAAGTTCATGCAAGGGAACCAGCCGGTCCTTGGCACCTTTGCCGAAAACCCGTACCAAACCGCGCTGCATATCGAGATCGGACACACACAGGGAGCATAATTCGGAAACCCGTAATCCAGCCGCGTAGAGGAGTTCAAGTATGCACCGGTCGCGCCATCCACATTTTTTGTGCATATCCGGTTGCAATAGCAGGTTTTCCATTTCATTCCTGGTGAGCACTTCTGGCAGGTGGAGTGGCAGCTTGGGATTATTCAGCAACTGCGTGGGGTTTTGCGCGAGCATACCTTCTTCAACAGCAAAGGCAAAGAAAGCACGAAGGGCTGAGAGGCGTCGTGCTAGCGTTTTTCCCGTATTGCCGCGTGCCCGTAACCATGCTAGGTAGAGAAAGATTTCTTGGTCATCGGGGGTATGGGGGGAGCTTCCGGATTGCGTCAGCTCCTGGCGATAGAGAAAGAAGTTTTGCAGATCCTGTGCATAGGCTTCCACCGTATTGGGGGAAAGCCCTCGCTGAGCCAGCAGGCTGTCGCACCATTGGGGAACAAGGTCTGCAAGGGGCATGTCACTGTTAAAAGGCATATGATAGCGAGAACATGCAGATATCGGCCGAAACATCCTTGGAGTGACCACTGATAATGCCTGCACTCCGTATACCAGAGGATGATGTAGTGCCGTAGTCAGTAGAATTGACCCAGATGTGCGAGTAGGCCAAATCCAGCGTCCAGTTGTTCCAGCTGAAGCCTGTGCCTAGGCTGAGGGTTTTGCGCCCGTTGGTCGGAACAATGAAGTCGGCATAGTCTTCATCAATAACTGGTGTCTCATAGAAAAAACCGGCGCGCAGGCTCCACCAGTCGAAGGGTTTGTATTCAACGCTGGCATTGAAATTCCAGCCATCGCGCCATTCTTTGTTGTTGATGGAACCGAAGTCTTCCATATAAATATTCAATGCATTATACGTGGACCAGCGAGTCCAGGTGGTGCCAAGCTCAAAACTTAAATTATCCAGCGGCTTGAAGGCAATACCAAGTGCGACGGAATCCGGCAGCTGGAGGGTTGCTTCGGCGGAGCAATCGCGGGCCTCGGGCAAATGTGTGGAGTGGCGGGCCAGATTGTCGCCATGCCAGGAAAATTCCACATCGCCGTTGAGATGTAGGGTGACCTGACTTTTATAACTCAAGCCCACAGACCATTGGTCATTCAGGCGCATGTGCAGTCCCAGATGACCGCCGATGCCCCATCCATTGCCTTCGAGTTGCATGTCGTTGTCAAAGCGTTGCATGCTGCTGGTGACAGTGGGAAGCTTTGTACCCAGATACATGTTCCCATACATGATATCCACGCCGGCAGAAACCGAGAGCACCTTATTAATTTTTAGGGCAAGGGTGGGTACAAAAGAGATAGTCTGTACGCCTACATCATACATATTGTATCTGCCCGTCCAGTCACCGCTATAGCTATTGCCAAGGCCAAAGCGGGAAAAGACTCCAAGCCCCAGCCAGACGGTATCATTGAGCTGGTGGCTGAAAAAAGCGTGTGGGGCCATCCATGTGGCGGGCTTTGCCGTAGTGGTGTGCGAACCGCTTGCGGTATAGCTTTCTACGCTGCCAGAGGGGGAAATAAAGGCAAACCCTCCCATGAAATGGGTGCCAGGCAGCTGGGTGATACCGGCGGCATTGTAGGCTAGGGCAGAGACATCGTCGGCACGGCCTACAAGACCGTTAGCCAGGGAAACGCCGCGGGCACTCCATTCATTGAGAGCAAAACCTTCGCCTCGGGCGTAAGGAGTACAGCATAACACAAGCACAAACGCCAGAAATACAACACGCATGGCGTTCATTGGACCTCCCAGACTGGTAGCGTGCCCCGTTGCTGTGGGGTAATCTATGGGAAATACCTGTGGTGGAACGACACGTTACAACATATTTACGGGATCAAGGTCAAGGAAAAGTCGTAACACTCTTGAAGACTTGTGTGACTGCGCAAAGAAATACAGTGAGCGTAGGGCTTGCCAATCTTGACCTTTCATCATGCAGGAAAAGCGTTTGCGACCGCGGAGCAGGGCAAGAGGAGCTGGTGCAGGCCCCAGAAGCTGCACATCCAGTTCCTGTGCGCGTTTGCGCAGTGCGCTAGCCAGTTCCCCCAGAGCGGTGACTCCATTCTTTTCTTCCATGGCATAGGAAATGCGGATGAGTGCCAGACGTACAAAAGGCGGATAGCGACGAAGACGCCTGCGTTCCATTTCAACTTGGTAAAAACCTTCATAATCAGCTTTGCATACATACTGCCAGCAGTAATGGTGTACGTCACGGGTTTGGATAAGTACATGCCCAGGTTTGTCGCCCCGTCCTGCCCGACCGGCTGATTGCACCAGCAGTTGAAAAGTACGTTCTGCCGCTCGGTAGTCGGGCAAATTTAGACCCAGGTCACCATCGACTACTAAAGCCAGGGTGACCTGGGGAAAGTGATGCCCCTTGGAGAGCATTTGTGTGCCCACGAGGATTGGCGCTTCCTGCCTTGCGAAAGATGCCAGTATTTCCTCCATCTGGCCAGGGCGACGGGTGCTGTCTCTGTCCAGCCGTAACACAGGGCTCCCGGCCAATACGCTTAGGCGTTCCGCTAGGCGTTCCGTGCCTTCGCCAAGGGGCAGGAAATTAGTGCCGCCGCATTTTGGGCAGGGCGAGGGAAAGGGGCGGCTGTAGCCGCAGTAGTGGCAGATTAGGTGCTCCATGCCCTTGTGATAGGTCAGCCCTATTTCGCACTGTGGGCAGTGTAGAGTATGGTTGCAGTCAAGACAGTATATGAGCGGCGCATAGCCGCGGCGGTTGAGAAGCACTACAGCCTGTTCGCCACGAGCGAGTGTTTGGCGCAGAGCATCCTCGCTCTGCTTGGCAAGGAGACCAGCTGTACTGCTGCCGCCTGGGGGGAGAGTGCTGATATCCACCAGCTCCACTGGTGGCAGACCACGCCCCTTTATGCGGTGTGGCAGATGCAGCAGGGGAAGATGACCACATTTTGCGGCATAGAAGGTCTTCAGATCTGGTGTTGCCGACCCCAGCACAAGAAGGCCCTTTGTCCGGGCCGTACGGAACCAGGCCACTTCCTTGGCTTGGTAGGCGAAACTTTCATCCTGTTTGAAAGAGCTATCGTGCTCTTCATCCAGCACGATGGAACCCAGATGGGGCACTGGCAAAAAAAGGGCTGAACGTGTGCCCACAATAATGCACGGTTCGTGGCGTTCGGCCAGTGCGCGAAATGTGGCTTCGCGACGGTTTGCTGACTGGTAGCCGTGGTGGAAAAACAGGGAAGCTCCAGGCAAGGCACAGGATGCATCTCGACGTAGCTTATGGGCCAATGCCACCTCTGGAGCAAGAAGCAGAATGCTTTTGCCAAGAGACAGGCAGGATTTGGCCAATTCCAGGTAGACAGCAGTCTTACCACTGCCCGTTACACCAAACAGCAGTCGCGCAGCTGCTTTGTCGGCCTGCAGGGCAGCTCTCAGCTCTACAAGAGCTGACGCCTGATCGTCGTTGAGGGCAAAAGACAGTGGGGGAGGCGGAAGAAGTTGGATATCTGTTGCATCTACTCCTTCAGCAGCCATCCTTTGAGGACTGGTGTCACTTTCGCGTGTAAGGGCCACCTGGCCTGTGGCCAATAGTGCCCGCAGAGCCGGTGCGGCTTGGTCTACAGCATGCAGCAAGTGGCGACGACTGACGCTGCCATGTTGGAACAGATAGTCCAGTACGGCAATTTGTCGTTTCGCTGCTGGGCGTACTGGCCAGGGAGGATTCACGCGTAAAATGCAAAATTCCTGCTCTGCCGCGTCCGTGCTGATGGGGAGCAGTTGGCCTGTGCCTTCACACAGAGCTTGAGCCAGATGGGTACATTCATCAGGAGAGGCTTTTGCAATGTGTGCCAGGGATAGTATATGCACCTTTCCATCTTCAATGTAGTGCAGGCGCACTCTGGCTTGGCGCAGCCCTTGTGGCAAAATATGTCCGAGAATATGGCCTGGCGTGCATCCTTGCCGTCGGGCCAGCTCTTTTGTCAATTCCAGCAGATCATCGGTAATCAACGGCACTCGTTCCAGCGGCCAGGTCAGAGGCTTGCACACAACCCCCTGTGGTAGCTGTGCCGTGGGGTTTGTATGCAGCAAAACTGCTGCCCGCAGCGCGCCATTTACGTTTTTGCCTAATGGCACTGCCACGCGAAGGCCCGGGCGCCAGAATTCAGCAGGAAAAGCCGTTGGCAGTTGGTAGGTGAGGTTGGCGTAGGGTGGAGTGAGCAGGGCAACGAATGCGTACATGCCAGACAGCATTATCCATTGGAGAGGGGAAGGCAAGAGATAGTGACAGATGGCAAAGACCGGTATGACAAGGCGGCCACGCATGCGCGGCCGTCTTGGTTACTCTTGCCCTAACATGGCGATTTAATTGAACTGCACAAAGTTTTTTAGCATGCCTAGAAGTTCGTAGCGCAGGTCTTCATCCTGCAAGGCAAAATAGATGTTGGCAGTGAGAAATTCTGCCCAGTCGCCCGCGTCAAAGCGCATACCAGACATACGCACGGCCATCATGCCTTTGTCGTGGGCAAGTGACTGCATGGCATCGGTAAGCTGGATTTCGCCTCCTTTGCCAGGTTTGACCTTGTCCAAGTAGTCGAATATGTCTGGCGTGAGTACATAGCGGCCTACAATGGCGAGTCGCGAGGGCGCATCTTCCCGGGCGGGCTTTTCCACCATGTCTTTGACACGGAAGACGCCAGGAGCAACTTCTTCTCCGTCAATGATGCCGTATTTGCTGACCTTTTCCCACGGTACTTCCATGACACCTACCACGGGCAATTTTTCAGCCATGGCTACTTCTATGAGCTGACCAATGCCGGGTACTCCGCCAAACATAAGGTCGTCGCCCACCATGATAGCAAAGGGATCATCTCGTATTAGGTCTCTCGCGCACATGACAGCGTGACCAAGGCCAAGCTGTTTCTTTTGGCGTACGGACATAACATTGACCATTTCGGCCACACGGCGCACTTCTTCCAGTTTGTCCAGCTTTCCCGCACGCTGCAACACAGATTCCAACTGCAGGTTGTAGTCGAAGTGGTCTTCAATAACACTTTTATCACGGTTGGTGACGAAAATAACATCTTGAATATTGGCACGCTGTGCTTCTTCTACCACGTACTGAATGACGGGTTTATTATAAATGGGAAGCATTTCCTTAGGAATATTTTTCGTTGCTGGCAAAGAACGGGTGCCCCAGCCTGCCACGGGAATAACGACCTTGCGGATATCCTTCATGCTTGCCTCCAGTGTGGGGGTGAATAAATATATCTTGGCGCGGACAGCGCATCTGTGCAAGTAAAATGACGTGGGTCAGTATAGTCAGCGTAACTCGTGTTCGACCACTTGTGCCAGTGCCTCGGCATAGCCTTTAACCTTAATTGGATTCTCACCCTCAACCATAACACGGCAAAGGGCTTCTGTGCCGGAATAGCGTAAGAGTACACGTCCACGTCCCGCCAGTTCAGCCTCTATCTTGGCCACAGCTTCGCCAATGGCAGGTCGCTCGGCAAAGGGCAGGCGTTTTTCAACTCGTACGTTGATGAGCGTTTGAGGGAAGGGGGTGAGCAGGCCGGCAAGTTCTGAAAGAGGTTTTTCTTTTTCACGCATGATGCGTAAAATTTGTAGTGCTGCCAGAAGCCCGTCACCTGTAGTACTGAATCGGTGGAATATTAAATGCCCAGACTGTTCTCCTCCCAGCATGGCGCCTTCATGGCGCATGGCTTCCATTACATAACGGTCGCCGACCTTGGTGCGCAGCAGCGAACCCCCGTGTTCTTTCATAAAGAGCTCCAAGGCCATATTACTCATAGCCGTGGCCACCAGCATATTGCCAGGCAGTTCTCCCCTGGCCATCATGGCTTGTGCGCACATGGCCATGAGCTGATCGCCGTCAAGAATGATGCCATGCTCATCCACCACAATGAGACGGTCTGCATCGCCATCTAAAGCCAGTCCCACATCGGCCCGCACTTCACGCACCTTGGCGGCGACAACTTCTGGATACAGAGAACCGCAGTGCTCGTTGATATTTATACCATTGGGATCTGTACCTATACAAAAAACCTCAGCACCCAGTTCTTCAAGCGCCAGAGGGGCGACCTTGTAGCTGGCTCCATTGGCGCAGTCTACCACGATGCGCAAGCCTGACAGAGTGAGCTGCGCTGGAAAGCAGCTCTTGGTGTAGACAATATAGCGTCCGCCGGCATCCTCAATCTTTTTTGCTCGACCCACGCGGCGTGCATCGGGATAGGGCCAGATAAAATTGGGATCCTGAACCATGGCGGCAATTTCGTCTTCAGTCTGATCTGGCAGTTTGTAGCCATCTGCATCAAAAAATTTGATGCCATTATCATGGAAAGGATTATGCGAGGCAGAAATGACCACGCCTAGATCTGCTCTCATACTGCGTGTCAAGAAAGAGATGGCTGGCGTGGGCAATGGGCCTGTCATAATGACGTACATGCCTGCAGCGCACAATCCGGCTGTGAGGGCTGATTCAAACATATAGCCAGAAAGGCGTGTATCTTTGCCAATGACGACCTTATGACGGTGATCGCCCCGACGGAAGCGTATACCGGCTGCAAGCCCCAGGCGCAGGGCAACATCCACAGTCATGGGGGCATTGTTGACCGTGCCACGCAGACCGTCTGTGCCGAAAAGACGTTCAGACATGTACTCTCCTTAGCCGAAATGATGTCCCCTGTGCATAGCGCGGTTCTCACAGGCGCAGGCGCTATTGTTTCTTGTGTGTTACTGTAACTTCTTCTGCCAGCGGGTTCAAGAGTGTCATGCCTTCAGGAAGCCTGAAATGCAGAGGAAGCTGTGCTCTTTCACCAGGCCGAATGTCGGGCACTGCTACGGAAACAACCATTTCCTTAAGATAACGACTGTTTTTGGCCAGGGCTTCAGGCACCTCAATCAGTACGTCAATCTCTTGAGGATCAACTGTATATTGGCGGCGTGGACCACCCACAAATTCCACTTTGCAACGTCTGGTGAGCACAGTGCGACCGCTTGTGATGGTGTATTGCACCTTGACCGAGGCTGGCGAGGGCGTGACGAGACTGGGGGTATCTAGGGCAATGGTGCTTTGCACTGTAGTACCAGCAGCCTTGGGGTCTAGCATGATGGTCAGCGGGACATGGGAAATACCGGAGATGATAGTTTCAGGACCGCGCAACTGTACAGTGGCAGGAGTTACACTTACATTCTCCACCGTCAGAGCACCGCTGCGCAAAGGTGATTCAACCTCGGCCCGCACAGGGACGCTGCGTTCCATGATATTGTCGGCCTTGACCACAATGCGGGGGGGCAATATGTCAATAAGCTCAAAAGCGCGGAAGCGTGCGTCCAGATTTTCTGCTCCCAAGGGAACAATAGTGGTGCCCTTTTTGATGGAGGAAAGATTCACCGCTTGGGTGAGATTGGTTCTAGTGACGGAGCGGAGAAGGGTTTCTGGCCCCCGCAGGCGAATGACGGCCTTGTTGATCAGGCCGTCTGTGATCATCAGGTGGGGGGGAATCGCTATATAATCGAGATTGACTTCGACTTGCGCTTCCAAGCGGTCACGCACGCTCACCATATACCACATGCCCACTGCAATGAGCAGGGCCAGCAGCATGGAGAGCATGTGCTGCGGGGGGTGGTTGCTGTCAGAGGCTTTCATTGAGTACCTGCCTTAAGCGTGTGCCGTCGAGGGCGCGTATCAGTTCACCCTTGAAGGCCACGGAAATTTCGCCCCGCTCTTCGGAAACGACGATAACAGCGGCATCGCTTTCACGGGCTACGCCCAGAGCTGCACGGTGACGAGTGCCAAAATTTTGCCCCTTGGCTTCGGCCAGAGGCAAAATACATGCCGCAGCCAGTATCTTGTCGCGGCTGATGATCACCGCGCCATCGTGTAGAGGTGCTTTAGGGTAGAAGATATTCATGAGCAGTTGGCGGGAGATGCGGGCATCCACGCGTACGCCTTCCCGTTTGATCATATCCCCCAGACGCATACTGCGTTCAAGGACTATGAGCGCCCCCACACGCAGGCGGGCCATCTCCACGCAGGCTGTGACCACTTCTTCTAGGCTTTTTTGTTCGGTGGCTGTTTTGCGGAAGAACCGGCGTGAGCCAATTTCGCCTAATGCCTGCCGTATATCTGCCTGGAAGATGACGACGATAAGGATGAACAGGGAGCTGAAGATGTGCTGCAACAGCCAGGTGAGGGTATACAGGCCAAGGGCGTTGGCGATGATGTACAACAGCGTCAGCAGTCCCAGGCCCGTGAGTATGGTCATGGCCCGCGAGCCTCGAAGCATCTGAATGACCTGGTAGAAAAGTATGGTCACTACGGCAATATCTACGGCGTCGCGCCAGTCGAAGATGAAATGTTCCAGCACGGATGTGTTCTCCGGTGGTTTTGTACTGTTAGCGCAGTGCAGCAGCTACAGTTAATGCCTGCCGCACGGCATCCACATCGTGTACCCTGTGCCAGAAAACGCCACGTGCCCAGAGGAGAGCTGTCGCGGCTACGGTGGCCGTTGCACGTGCGTCAGGTGCAAGGCCTAGAAGCACACCGAAGAGAGACTTGCGAGAAAGGCCCATAAGCAGTGGACGCCCAAGATCTAGCCAGTCTTCGGGATGGGCGAGCAGGATGAAGTTTTGCTGTGCTGTCTTGCCAAAGCCGATGCCAGGATCAAGTGCGATGCGATCTTCAGGCAGGCCGGCGCGTACAAGATATGCCAGTTTTTTTTCAAAAAATTCTCTGACGTTACGGCGTATGTCATGCGTATCAGCATTGCCTTGCGCTGTACCTGCAAGACCGTGCATGAGCACATAGCCTGGCTTGTATTGTACGAGTATATCCAGAAGGGCCGGGTCTCGGGTGCAGGCAGATACATCGTTGATAATGGCTGCCCCCATTCCAAGGGCAGTTGCCGCTGTTGCCGCGTGGTAGGTATCTACTGCAATGATGGCGGCTGGTGAGTGTTGTTGGAGGCGTGCTAACACTGGCAGCAGGCGCTCCTGTTCCATCTCTGGTGGGACGGGCTGTGCTCCAGGGCGGGTGGATTCCGCTCCCAAGTCCAAAATATCTGCACCTGCATCCCTCAGTTGGAGAGCGTGATTTAATCCTGCGACGCCTTGGTGTCTGCCTCCGTCGTAAAAGGAATCGGGCGTGAGGTTGACAATCCCCATAACACCGAAAGGCGCGGACGGCGATAATACCCGTCCACCAAGAACATGCCATGCCCCTTGTGTGGCGGCTTTATATGCATTACTGTTCATGGTCTCCACGCGACATGCGCGTGGTCGATGCATGCGTGTTGTCTGTCTGTTTGGTGTCCTCACTTTGGTCATCCGCATCTTCTTGATCCGGCTCTAAGGTGAAATCTCCCCCACTTTCAGTTTCATCCTGAGCCTGTGCAACATTACCGTCGTTTTTCGCTGCGGGCGCTTCAGCATGATCAAGAGGCGGGAGTTCCTTGTTGTCCATTATCAGGTCAAGCTCGTCGCCGCTAAGGGTTTCACGGTCCAGTAATGCTTTGGCAATGCGGTGCAAAATATCTTCATTGTCTTTGAGCAGGGTACGGCAGCGGCTGTGGGCTTCCTCTACGATGCGTTTTACCTCTGCGTCCACAAGGCGGGCGGTATCTTCACTGTAGTTTTTGTTTTGCACCCATTCCCGGCCAATGAATACTTCCTCACCTGTTTCGCCGATAGAGAGTGTGCCCACGGCTTCGCTCATGCCCCATTCGCAGACCATTTTACGTGCCATACGGGTGACACGTTCAATATCGTTGGAGGCACCGGTGGTAATGTCGTCAAAAATGAGTTCCTCAGCTACACGACCGCCCAAGAGCACCACCAGGTTATTGCGCAAATAGGTTCGGGAGTACCCGTGACGGTCTTCCTCAGGTAGTTGCATAGTTACGCCAAGAGCACGCCCCCGAGGGATAATTGTGACCTTGTGTACGGGGTCAGAACCAGGCAGGAGCCGTGCAGCTAATGCATGACCGCCCTCATGATAGGCGGTAATGCGTTTTTCTTCGTCTGAGAGAATAAGGCTGCGACGTTCACGGCCCATGAGCACTTTGTCTTTGGCGTATTCAAAGTCGTGCATGTCAAGCTTGTCTTGATCCTGCTTGGCGGCCTGCAGGGCTGCTTCATTGACCAGATTTTCCAGATCAGCGCCGGAGAAGCCTGGCGTGCCGCGGGCTAGGGTTTCCAAATCTACATCATCGGCCAAGGGAGTGCGTTTGGTATGTACTTCCAGAATACTGCGGCGGCCACGCAGATCTGGGGTGGGCACTACAACCTGACGATCAAAACGGCCAGGACGCAGTAGCGCCGGATCAAGCACATCCGGCCGGTTGGTGGCAGCAATAAGGATAACGCCTTCATTGCTTTCAAAGCCATCCATTTCAACAAGCAGCTGATTCAGGGTTTGTTCACGCTCGTCATGTCCCCCGCCGAGCCCCGCCCCACGCTGGCGGCCAACAGCGTCAATTTCGTCGATAAAGATGAGGCAGGGAGCATTTTTTTTACCCTGAACAAAGAGATCGCGTACGCGAGAGGCTCCTACGCCGACGAACATTTCTACAAAATCTGAGCCGGAGATGGAAAAAAAAGGTACACCAGCTTCTCCGGCTACAGCTCTGGCGAGCAGTGTTTTACCTGTGCCGGGAGGACCCACAAGCAGCACACCCTTGGGAATGCGCCCACCCAGTCGGGTAAATTTTTTGGGATTAGATAGAAATTCCACTACTTCGGAGAGCTCATCCTTGGCTTCGTCCACACCAGCAACATCTGCAAAGGTGACGCGGGTACCCTCTTCCTGATTGAGCAGGCGCGCACGCGAACGACCAAAGCTCATGGCTTTGCCACCACCGTTCTGCATTTGCCGCATGAAAAAAACCCATACACCCACTAACAGTAGCATGGGAAACCAGGAAACCAAAATCGTCATGTACCAGGGCTGGTCTTCTGGAGGTTCAGCCTTAACTTCGACCTTTTTTTCTAGAAGGCGGCTGACCAAGGCCAGATCTTGGGGAGCATAGGTTTCCACAGACTTACCATCTGATGTTTTGCCGATAAGGGTGTGTCCCTGTATGGTCACGGAGAGCAGTTGCCCACTCTCTACCTGGTTGAGAAAGTCTGTGTAAGCAATGCGCTGTGACACGCCTTGTGGATGCTGGAATGTATTGAACAGCATGACCATCGCCAGGACGATAATCGTCCAGAGCATCAGGTTGCGACTTGTTGGGTTCAAGTGGGCCTCCGTAACGTTTTCCGTACGCTGGGTGTACGGCATGACGAATATGTAGCCTACATCCTGCATGTGGCGGCTGTCAAATGTCACGATGAGAAAACGTCTGGATTATATTTCAAAAATAAATCAGGAACCCATGGGCATGATTTGTCTATGTCCGATGATGGCTCGTGAGGGCTTCTTCCGGAAAAAATTTTTTACAGCGCAATGCGACCGTCTTGTCCTATTGCAAAACAGCAGTGCTCGTCACGGCATTGATACGTGTTGTGCGATTGCGCAAAAAATCTCCACAGTCTGCGCTGCTGAGTGGCTTTGAGAACAGATAGCCTTGAATGATATTGCAGTGGTTGGCGGCAAGGAAGGAGAGCTGGTCCAGGTCTTCCACACCTTCAGCAACCGTATCCATACCGAGGTTGGAAGCCAGGGCGAGCATGCCTTTGACTAGAGAGCGGGAATTGCCATCGGTCACGGTGATGCCGTCGATAAATCGTTTGTCTATCTTCATGCAGGCGATGGGCATGCTGTAGAGATACTGCATGGAGGAATAGCCTGTGCCAAAGTCGTCCAGGGCGATGCGCAGTCCTGCGTCGTGTAGGCGTGTGATGGCTTTGGAGGCAGTTTCAAGATCTGTCATGAGGCTTGTTTCGGTGATTTCCAGATCAATAAGAGAAGGAGGCGTGTTTTCCTCTTTTAATATATGAATTACATGGTCGGCAAAATCGTCAGAGAGGATGCTTCTGCCCGACATGTTCACCGCAACTGGTACAGTACCGCTGCCGTCGCGCTGCCAAGTCAGCACTTGCCGGCAGGCTGTGCGCAGAACAAACATATCGATGCGTGTGACAAGACCAATCTCCTCTGCCAGAGGTATGAAAGCCGGGGGTGGAACCCAGGTGCCGTCACTGGTTTTCCAGCGAATGAGCGCTTCGCAGCCGGACACATCATGCGTAGCGATGTTTATCTTGGGTTGGTAGTAAACGGTCAGGGCGTCATTGTCCACTGCAGTGTAAAGGGCTGTTTCCAGGGCCATTTTGCGCGAAGCCGCTGCTCCCATGCTGTCGGTGTAGAAGGTGATGGTGTTCCCGCCACTTTCCTTTGCGTTGTACATGGCAAGTTCTGCCTTTTGCATCAGACTTTCGGTGTCGATGCCGTCATCGGGGAAAAAGGCCAGTCCCATGCTTGCCCCTAAATGTAAGGCATTGCCACGTACTGTGAAGGGCTTGTTCATGACGGCCAGTATCCCTTGCCCTTGTTGGAATATTCGCTGCCTATTAGCGGCGGGTATGGCCAGCAAGAAGTCATCGCCTCCAGAACGGGCTATCAGACCAGTAGCAAGTGTGGTGCGTAGTCGCTTGGCGGTCTCGCATAACACAGCGTCGCCTTGGCTATGCCCGTAGCTGTCATTGACGCCCTTGAAGCGATCCAGATCAAGAAAAAACACGCCAACGCAGGAATTATCCCGCTGGGCCGTTTCCAGTATTTCACGCAGCCGTTTGGGAAAGAGCAATTTGTTGGGCAAACGTGTCAGACTGTCATGGCCCTCACGGTATTCCATCTCTCGCTGTATGAATCGTCGTTCAACGTGCAGTAGCAGCCCTAGGCCGGTTAGAAGGATAAAACATCCCAGCCCCAAAATGAGCCAGAAATTTTTCTTTGAGAGTAGTCGACCAGTTTCGGCAAGATCTCTGTTGCGTTGCATATGCAGCGTAAATGCCGCGTGTCCAAACACGTCGAACATCACGGAGTATGCATGAATAACATCATCTGACTGCTGGAGTTTGTAATATGCACCGGGGATTGTCGCCGTAGGTACTGATGAAAACGTGGTTACAGGTTCCATGGAAAAACGTAGGGTAGTTATTTCCTGGGCATCATCAACAAAACTGCTATCCATGAGGCGGGACATGATGAGGAGCCCCTTGGGAGGCTTGAATTTGTTGCCGTCATATATTTTGTGTGCGGCTATCACCATGCCATCACCGTGTACAGTAACAAAGCCCTCCATTGAGTCCATATCATTGCGCAGCACAATTTCTGCCAACTGACGGTACACATACTGCTCCTCGTAGGCCCAGGAAGAACCCCGTGACTGGCCTGCGCTATCCACAAAAGTGATCAGCTTGCCGGAAAGGTCATAGAACGCAGCACCGGCGATATGCAGTTCATCAAGCAAACTCTGGTCAAAGTTATTGAGTATAAAGGCACTGTTGTGATTGTCCATGAAGTCATAGGCTTCATCCCAGCAGGCCCAGTCAAGTATATGCTGGTGCATGCGTTGCTCGGTCATGCGTAGATAGTTACGCAACTGGTGCATGTCATTTGCAGTATCCCGCATTTCAATATCATTCACACCATTCTGTATTACGGTCTGACTGATGTAATGCGTGAGCACAGCAAAAACTATCAGAATGCCAAGACAGGCGAGTATGAGAGGGATGCGTCTGCGCATGGATTCCCTTTGGATACGGAAAGGAGAACTACGATGCCTGTTACAATATTATTCTTTCGCGAAGCGCCACTGTCACTACGAAAACAGGCAAGCCTGCCATGATCTGTTGCACTAAAAGTTTAGCCGGGCAGGTTCCGATGTAAAAGATGTCTTCATTGATTCTTTTATTTGCAAATATAATACCTAAAAAAAGGATTTTTTGCAAGATTGGGTAGTTATCTTGTGAGTAATCGCATAAAAACGCATCTGGTTCTGAGAGTATAAATTGCACGTGAGGGATACGTTCTTGCGCTTATCCCTGTGGAAAAGATGTGCATAAGTTGTCGTGATGCAAGAATTGCCTATTGACGGTGGATGCTCACGTCTTATTTTTTACATAAATTTCTTGCGCACGGTGTCCCCCCATGAGAGACGCTGGCGTTAGAGACAGCATGTACGGAGAGTGTGCATATGGCTGTAGCATACAAGGATTATTATAAACTTCTAGGTGTGGACCGTAAGGCAGCCGCCACTGATATTTCCAAGGCGTATAAGAAGCTGGCCCGAAAATACCACCCCGACCTCAACCCGGGTGACAAGGTTGCTGAGGAGAAGTTCAAGGACATCAATGAAGCCTATGAGGTCCTTAAAGACCCGGAAAAACGCAAATTGTATGACCAACTCGGACCCAACTGGCAGCATGGCCAACAGTTTCAAGGGGAACCGGGTTTTGAGAACGTGCATTTTACTTTTAACGGAAAAAATTTTGATGGTTCCGGATTTTCGGACTTTTTTGAAACCCTGTTTGGCGGGGGAGGGCATTTTGGAGGGTTTGGCGGTGCACAGGGGGGCCGCAGTGGAGCTAATTTCGGACCGGACCCCTTTGGAGGATTCTCGCAGCGTGCACGCCGCGGCAGTGATGTGGAGGCGGAACTTGCCCTTAGCTTGGAGGATGTACAGCGCGGTGGTCGTCGTCCCGTGACCTTGCAAACTCCGCAAGGCCCAAAGACACTTGAGGTCAATGTGCCCCCTGGCATTCGCGAAGGGGCGAAGCTGCGTTTAAGTGGGCAGGGGCACAGTGTGCCAGGGGGAACGCCCGGCGATTTGTTTTTACGTGTGCGCTATCTGCCTCACAGTATTTTCAAGGTAGACAGTGACGATTTGCTCTGTGATGTTTCGCTCGCTCCGTGGGAGGCCGTGTTGGGGGCAAAAGTAGAAGTTCCCACCCTGGAGGGAGCTGTGGAGATGCAGATTCCCGCCGGCTCTAGTTCGGGCCGTAAGTTTCGATTGCGTGGCAAAGGGCTGGGGGCCAGCGGCAAGCGCGGTGATTTGCTAGCGCGTGTGATGGTGCGTGTGCCTTCGGAATTGACTGATGCTGAGCGCGGACTCTGGAGCAAGCTAGCCGAGGTCTCTAACTTCAAGGCTAGAGCATGAAACTGTTCCCGGAGGATTGATTAATGAGCATATTACAGAGAAAAACCTCACTACCTATGCCCAGTCCGGTCATGGTACGCGAGGAATTTATACGGGCCACTGGCATTGCGCCGGAACATCTGGAAGAGCTCTTGGGTTTGGGCTGGCTGGAGACGTATGCCGGCGTGGCTGATCAGTGCCTCTTTCGTGATACGGACATTTACCGCGTACGCAAGCTCTCACGTATCTGTTGCGATTTTGATCTGCCCGTGTTGGGCGGCACTATCATCGTGGATCTTTTGGAGCGTATTGACACGTTGGAGCGTATGGTTGCACGTCTGCGTCGGTTTGAGGAAGACTGAGGCTGTTTAGGCAGTGCATCCGCTTGGCGGATTTGTATGAGGAGGCAGGTAGTTATGGATATCAGCAAATTTACCGACAAGGCCAGGGAGTCTGTGGGCGAAGCGCAGAGCATCGCTGCGGGCATGGGCCATCAGGAGACGGATGCCGAACATCTGGCATTGGCTCTTGTACAGCAGGAAAATGGCATCGTGCCACGTATTCTTGAGCAAATGGGGATCCAGGTAAAGGCATTTTCCGTGGCTGTTGAAGGAATACTGCGCAAGCGTCCATCTGTTTCCGGCACGGGCATGGATCCCACCAAGATCATGATTACGCAGCGGTTGGCAGCTGTTCTGGGCGAAGCTCAGAACGAAGCCAAGCGCATGAAGGACGAGTACGTCAGTGTTGACCATATTTTTGCGGCACTTACTGATGTAGAACCTACATCAGGGTTAGGTGGTGTGCTTAAGGAGTACAATATTACCAGGGCCCGTTATACACAGGCCATGGAAACCCTGCGTGGTGGAGCTCGCGTCACCAGCCCTAATCCCGAAGATACGTTTGAGGCACTTTCCAAGTATGCTCGAGACCTCGTGGAGGCGGCGCGTCACGGCAAGATGGACCCTGTCATCGGGCGCGATGCAGAAATACGCCGCGTTATCCGCATCCTTTCACGCCGTACGAAGAATAACCCAGTGCTCATTGGAGAAGCCGGCGTGGGCAAAACGGCTATTGTGGAGGGCCTTGCCTTTCGTATTGTCAAGGGGGATGTGCCTGAGGGCCTCAAGGGACACAAGCTCTTTGCACTGGATATGGGCGCCCTTATTGCCGGGGCCAAATATCGCGGCGAGTTTGAGGAGCGCCTTAAGGCCGTACTCAACGAGGTGGAAAAGAGCGAGGGACAGATTATTCTCTTTATTGATGAGCTGCATACTATCGTTGGGGCCGGTAAGACCGAGGGCGCCATGGATGCGGGTAATTTGCTTAAACCCATGCTGGCGCGTGGGGAATTGCACTGTATTGGCGCAACTACGGTAGATGAGTACCGCAAGTATATTGAGAAGGATCCCGCCCTGGAGCGACGCTTTCAGCCCGTTATGGTGGAAGAACCGACTGTGGAGGATGCCATCTCGATCTTGCGTGGCCTCAAGGAGCGTTTTGAGGTGCATCATGGCGTGCGTATCAGTGATTCGGCCATTGTCAATGCCGTTATGCTGTCGCATCGCTATATTACTGACAGACAGCTCCCGGACAAGGCTATTGACCTCATAGATGAGGCGGCAGCACTCATTCGTACAGAGATTGATTCCCTGCCTGCAGAACTCGATGAAGTGAACCGTAAGGTCATGCAACTTGAAATAGAACGGGAGGCCTTACGCCGCGAGACAGATGAAGCCTCGGCAGAGCGACTGCAAAAATTGGAAAACGAGCTGGCAGGGTTACGCGAACAGCAGGCCTCCATGCGCGCCCAGTGGGAGAATGAAAAGAGCTCTATCGACAAGGTGCGCGAAATCAAACAGGAAATCGAAAAGGTAAAGCTGGCCATTGAACAGGCAGAGCGTGCCTATGACTTGAACAGGGCAGCCGAGCTGAAGTATTCCACCCTGCTTGACTTACAAAAGAAGCTTGCTGCGGCCTCGGGCAGTGGTGATGGTCCGCGTCTGCTCAAACAGGAAGTGCGGCCGGATGATATAGCCGACATCGTTGCCAAGTGGACGGGCATTCCTGTGACACGTCTTCTTGAATCCGAAAGAGAAAAGTTGTTGCGCTTGCCAAGTGAACTGCATAAACGGGTGGTTGGGCAAGATGAGGCGGTGCAGGCCGTGGCAGACGCAGTGCTGCGCGCTCGCGCAGGTCTTTCTGATCCGGCACGTCCCACAGGTTCATTTATCTTTCTTGGTCCAACGGGCGTGGGTAAGACAGAACTATCCAAGGCATTGGCCGAAGCCCTGTTTGATACGGAAGACAATATGGTTCGCCTCGACATGAGTGAATATATGGAGAAACACTCCGTATCGCGACTCATTGGCGCGCCTCCAGGCTATGTGGGCTACGATGAGGGCGGCCAGCTTACGGAAGCGGTGCGTCGTAAACCCTATGCGGTTATTCTTTTCGATGAAATCGAAAAGGCCCATCCCGATGTGTTCAATACATTGCTGCAACTGCTGGACGATGGTCGGCTTACCGACAGCCAGGGCCGCACGGTTGACTTTAGAAACTGCATTGTCATTATGACATCTAATATTGGCTCTGTGCATCTGCTGGACGGCATCAGCACAGACGGAACCATGCAGGAGGGGGCGCGGGATAAAGTCATGAACGAGTTGCGGGCCCACTTCCGACCTGAATTCCTCAACCGTGTAGATGAGACAGTGCTCTTTCTGCCGCTTAAACGCGACCAGATTGCCAGCATTGTAGATTTGCAAATGGCACGTCTTCGTATACGGCTAGATGAACGCAAGATCAGGCTGGAGCTTACCGAGGCTGCTCGCGCGTTTATTGCTCAGGCTGGATATGATCCTGTGTACGGCGCGCGGCCCCTTAAGCGTTATGTGCAGCAATCTGTAGAAACACCGCTGGCGCGCGAGTTGGTGGCTGGTAAGATCCGTGACGGGCAGTGTGTGACCATAGATGTGGCGGATGGGATGCTGCATTTTACAGCAGCATAATATACAAAGACAGCAATGCTGGGGCCGGTACGTATATCCGTTGGCCCCAGCCTTCTGTATATCTGCCGTTGCTAAAGGGTTATTGGGTTGCCTGGCCTTCCACATTCCGGCCAAGAAGAGCACGTGCATAGTCGTTGCCGTCGAAGGGGCGCAAATCCTCCATTTTTTCACCAAGGCCCACATAGGTAATGGGCAAATGGTGTTGCATGGCAACGGCTATGGCTACGCCACCCTTGGCGGTACCGTCAAGCTTAGTGAGGATGAGTTCGTCGACCCCAGCGGCTTCCTTGAAAAGTTTTGTCTGTGACAGGGCATTCTGTCCGGTGGTAGCGTCAATAACCAATACGCTGCGATGTGGTGCCCCCGCATGTTTTTTCCCAAGCACATGGCGGATTTTGCTTAGCTCTTCCATGAGGTTGGTCTTGGTCTGCAGGCGACCTGCAGTATCCACATAGAGTATATCTACCCCTTCTTTGAGAGCACGATCCATGGCTTCGTAAGCCACGGAGGCCGGATCAGAACCCGCAGACTTGCAATGAAAGAGAGCGCCAACGCGCTCGGCCCAGACTTGCAGCTGTTCAATGGCCGCAGCTCGGAAAGTGTCAGCCGCAGCGATCATGACTTTTTTGCCTTGCATGCGATCGCGGTGGGCCAGCTTTGCAATAGTGGTCGTTTTGCCGACCCCGTTGACTCCGATCATCAACACCACTTCAGGTGGGTTTACCGTTATAATACGGCGCGGAACGTGAAAAATTGTCTCAATTTCAGCCATAAGCAGATCGCGCACTTTTGCCGTTTCTGTTATCTTTTTCTCGCGTGCACGTTCCTTGAGGCGCTCTACTAATTTCAGGGCTGGCTCATAGCCTAGATCAGCCATGATGAAGATTTCCTCCAGCTCATCCCAGAAGGTGTCGTCTAGTTCTCCGTGTCCGGCAAAAAGGGCGTCTAAACCTCTGGAGAGTTGCTCTCGTGTACGGGAGAGACCATTGCTTATTTTGATAAACAGGCGACTTCGTTCATCCTCTTCATCTTCCAGATCCAATGCTAGGGCAAGACGGTACTGCAATTCGGAGCGGAATTCATCAATCTGATGGTATTCCATTTGTGTGAGCCATGCTCGGAATTCGTCTACAAAGGTCTGGGCTTCTTTTTCAGGTGCGTCCAGTGAATGCAGTAAAAACAACAGACGCTGCCACAACAGATCGTCTGCTTCTTTTACGCCGTCCAGAATAATGGCAAGCCACGCTGAAAGTCGTGGTTCAGCTTCACGTAGACGTACTGTCAGGAGAGCATCTGTTGCTGCTGGAGTCGTATCAGGTTCAGGTATGGCCACAGCAGCGGGTGTGGTATTACCTTTAGATGTTGTGGCATCCTGTAAAGGCGATTCCGGTACGGCGGCAGGGGAGGAATCTGAATCCCCATATGTCGTAGAGAGCGCAGATGTATTTTCGACATTCTGCGATTCCCCGCCGCTGAATATTTTTTTGATAGCGCTGAAAAACCCCATTAGTCCTCCGCCAGGTAAATCATGCCAGATATAGTTGGCAAAAATGATTGTACTCTTGGTTAACCTTATCGACGATGCGTAGCCCTTTAATTCCCTTTGCCGGAGGGGGCCAGTGCGTCCAGCACTTCCTGGAGTGTTACGGCGCATTCTTCAACAGTCAGAGCAACAGTAGTGCATTCTGCATCGTTCAGGGCAGCCTGCATGGCATGAGCAGCGGCGCAGAGCCGTTCTGCCCCAACGCAGGGGGCTGCTCGTTCCAGTATATAGCCGAGGCGGCATAAATTGGTGGCGTCGTTTGTTTCGTATAGGCGGGCGAGCAGATATGGAGCATGGGCAAAAGTCTGCCCGAACAGGCCGGCTGTGATACGCCAGGCATCGGGACGCCGTAGTAGAAATGCTCTTCCCAGTTCGGCACTGATAATGGCCCCGGCGGCCACATCTTCTCGCAGGTAGGGGGCAGGGGGTACAGGTTCGCGGGAAGAGGAAAAAAGATCTGCAGTTACGACAGGTACTGTCGCGTCCAAGTCTTCACTGCCTGAATCTGTATTGGCCATCATTTCTGTTTTCAGCAAGTGCTTTTGCAGGAAATGCCACAACAGGGCCAGATCTCCCCAGGCCCATAGTAGTGTCAGCAGAACCATGGTGCAGGCAAGTGCACAGAGGCTGAATCGTATGACTTCGCGACGGGCTTTCTGCGCAAGATCTTCATTGGTCAACCGTGGTGAGAGATATACTTCCACCGTACCGACGGGATGACCTTCCAGTTTGAGGGGATTCATGCCCTGCACGCTGTGTTCCATAATTTCATCATCCCAAGGTACGGGCTCCCACTGGTAATTACGCCTTTGGCCTTCCAGCAAGCCTTGAGGCCCTTGCACTTTAATGGCGTAAATGGACTGGTCTTCCATGGCGGCCAGCACTATGGTACGCGCTGTGATTTCATCCAGTTCCCACGCAGGCAATGAAAGCAAATTTGCCAACTGTGCAGCTGTATGTCCGGCTTCGCTACTCAGATGGTTTTCGGCTTCCTGCCTGTCCTCGTGTATGTTCCAGATGCCTAACAGCAAAAAAAGTAGTAACAGTGCCGCCCAAACAGCCAGTGCTGCGCCACGGCGGATGGCGGGAGATGTGATGGGGATATATTTGTGAGCGGTATCCGCGGTCATATCCTTTCCAGTTGATCAGTAGTATCGGCCAATAGGCCATAATGTCGAGAATGTGTATTATTACTGCTGCACACCATGCAGTCTGTTTCTTGTAAAATGCCGTTCCTGACCCGTCAAGCGGGACCATCAGTTTTGCCATGGGACCGTGTGTCAGTCATGGCGGATTTTTTTCGTTGTGGGCGTACCGAGACAATAAGGGCATAAAAATCTGTATCATGAAGGACCAGAAGCATGAGAGCCCATGTTGTAATGCCCCCAACAATGGCAAGACCAATACTTGTCCAGAGATTCTGGACTAGTATGAGCATCAGCCATGCGGACAGCCCTGCAGCAACGGCAGCCATTGCCTGTCGCAATACCTGCGTAATGTGTGGCAGCCAGTGGGTGTTGGGCGGGATGCCTCGTGCATGCAGTGCATTATGTACCGTGAATAGGAGAATGCCTGTCTGGACCCACATGCCTGTATTCACGGCCAATGCCGGTGCCATGATAGTAAGTTTTTCGGGAAGGCATTTCAGAAGTGCAAGACCCGTTGCCAGCGTAATTATCGCGCTCGCGATGGTACTTGCTGCGGTCTGGCGTGTCGTGCTAAGCGCATTGCATGCGGCAAGCAGTGGTCTGTTGACAGCCAATGCCGGCAGGCCAGGCAAGTATGCTAAAAGAGCCTCTCCAGTGGCGTGGGTAGCTATATCGTCAAATGCACCATGGTAGAACATTCCCTCCACAAGACGCGGTCCTACAACCCACAGCCCGGCGATGGCCGGCAGAATACATAGCAGGGTAAGACGTAGTGCTGTGGCAAGTTGCTCCATAAATTGCTCCATAGCTCCCTGTGCTGCCAGACGGCTCAGGACAGGCAGGCTTGCCATGCCTAGGCAAACTCCTATGAACCCCAAGGGTAATTCTAGAAAACGTTCGGCATAGTACAGAGCGGCCATGTGCCCTTGTCCAAGGCTTGAAGCCATGGCCATGGCCAGCAGCATGGCAATTTGAGGCGCAGCAGCTCCCAGCATCCCTGCCGGAATGGAACGAAGGCAGTCCCATGCGTAACGAACCGTGAAGATATGTTTGTTCGTGGCATCCTTCTCGGGATAGCGCTTTGCGGTGTGTGGCAGCAGGCGGCGCACTGCCAGCCATTGTGTCAGCCATTGCACTATGCCACCAAAGGTCATGCCTGTGGCAAGAGCCCATGCAGGTGAAAGAATATTGAGAGCCCCCAGACCTGCGAAGCTAAGAATGACGCAGTTAAACAGCACGGGGGAAAAAGCGGGCAGCCAAAAAACATTTATGCTGTGTAAAAATGCCATGCTTAACGCAGCCATGGCGGCTGCAGGTATATAGGGCAGGCATATGCGCAGCAGTGTGACAGTCATAGTATTTTGTGGCGCGTCAAAACCTGGGGCTAGAAGTGTGGCCAGCCAGGGCGCAGCCAGCATGCCCAATATTGTGAGTCCGCAGAGTATTGCGCCGAGACGGATGTTCAGTGCGTCTGCTAACGCGCGCATGTCGGGTCCATTGTTTCCATGGGTTTGTCTTGCCAGATGTACAAGACTGGCAGTAAGGGTCATGGAAAGAGAACCTTCACCAAGCAGACGACGCAGCACATGCGGCAGACGCATGGCCCCCACCAGGGCATCAGCCACTGCTCCACCGCCCAGGAGCCAGGCCATGCACAGATCGCGTACAAGCCCCAACAGTCGTGAGATCAGTGCAAAAAAGCCCAGCAGCGCCGCCGTGTGTGCTAGCCCGGTGCTCAATGTACCTTTGTGCTTCACATATATACGCTTTTCAGTGTACGGCAAGGTGTTATACTCTTCAGTCCCTATGGCTGGTGGGGATTCGCTTCGGTCTTCCATGCCGCCACTGCCTCGCGTACTTGGCTGTTTTGTTCCGAGGGCATGGGTTTGAAGCTTTCAGCAAATACGTGGATGCGCGTACCTCCGCGTGGAGCAAAGAGGCCCCTGACGCGGCACCAACACGGCGTAAGCAGGGCACAAAGATCGTCCAACACGGTATTGGTAATGGTTTCCATGAAGGACTGGTGGTTGCGAAAGGCAAACATGTAAAGTTTGAAGCTTTTAGATTCCACGCACAGCTGATCGGGGACATACTCAACACTGATACAGCCGAAATCCGGTTGTCCAGTTACCGGACATAATGAGGTAAATTCGGGAAAACTGATGCTGATAATATATGGGCGCTTTGGGAAACGGTTTGGAAAAGCCTCAAGCAGGTTAACACTGGGGCCGTTTTGGGGCATCGGAAGGCGCCCTGTGCCGAGCAGGTGCAGATTGTCCGTATAATCCTGGCTGTGCGTGTTCATGAAATCTCCTTATGTGGCCACTCCATGGCCTTGTAACCTATTGCGCTTGCAGCTACAATACAGATTTATCGTCAAGATTCTTCATATTGCGTACGCTGGACTTGTGCGCTGTGCCCTGCAGTGAAAGGAGCTGCCATGCTTTTTTTTACATTTTGTAACTTTTGCCGTCCCAGGAATGTGCAGCATAGTGCGTCTTTGTGTTCTTCAGGATTGTCGACGCCTTTTGGGCAATTTGCTGATATCTGTCGTATGGTAAAAATTGAGCACTCCATCTTTGCCTTGCCCTATGCTTGGGCCGGTGCATTCCTTGCAGCTGGAGATATGCCGTCGGCACACAGCCTGATTTTCCTTACCATTGCCATGGTTGCAGTGCGGTCATTTGCCATGGCTTTCAATCGTCTTGTAGATTTGCCTTTCGACAGAGATAATCCGCGTACTAGCAATCGCCCTTTGGTTACAGGCGCCATCAGTACGGGGCAGACAAAGGCCTTTTGTTGGGCCATGGTCGTAGTTTTTGTCTTGGCCTGTGCCATGCTGAACACATTGTGTTTATGCCTCGCCATTCCCGCTCTACTTTTTGCAGCAGCATACAGCCTGCTCAAGCGGTATACGGCATTCTGTCATTTTTGGCTTGGGGCGACTCTAGGGCTTGCTCCCTTGGCTGGATGGCTTTCCGTAACGCCCGCTGTGCCAGGTCTGCCAGCCGTGTTGCTGTTTTTCGCTGTCACCTTCTGGGTGGCAGCATTTGATATTTATTATGCTTTTCAAGATATGGATTTTGATGCGGCTTTTGGACTCTATTCTGTGCCAGCCTGCTATGGCCCTCAGAGTGCATTACTTATTGCTGGATTCTCTCATATAATGACATCCATCTTTCTTTTGCTTACCGGATTCGCCGCTGGACTTTCCTGGCCTTGGTATGCGCTTTGGCTGGGTATCTGCCTGTTGCTCGGTATAGAGCACTGGCTTATGCGTCCCCAGGATCTGCGTTTTGTCAATACCGCCTTTTTTACACTAAACGGTATTATTTCACCTGTAGTGTTGCTTGGCGTAGTATTGGGCATTTACCTCTAGGTTCGTGACGCAGGAATTTCTATGCCGCGCAAAAAACAATTCCAGTGGCAGGCTGATGAGACGTACTCCCCAACAGTGGATATGCCCAGTCGTTCTGCAAAAAAACGAGAAAGTCTCGCCTTGCAGAAGTTGGGGGAGGCTTTGACACAACTTTCCCCACAGGAGGTGCGTGAGATTGGCCTGTCCGCTGATTTGGTAGAAGCTTTGGCCCTCTATGCCCGTATCAGGGACCATGAGGGACGGCGCAGACAGTTACAATATATCGGCCGCCTTATGCGCGAAATAGATTCAGCCCCCATCCGTGCAGCGCTGGAGGCCCTCAATGCCAAAAAGGCTGCATCTGCATCTGCCTTACATACTGCCGAGCAGTGGCGACGTCGCCTGCTCGAAGCACCCGCAGGGGAACTTAATGACATTCTGCTCCAGCTATCTTCTGTTTCTTTGATGGCTATGCAGGATTCCAAAAAGCGAAGTGCTGTTCCTTCTCAGGAAGACCTGCTCTTTCTCATTCAGGCAGCACGCACGGAAGTTCACGAACATAAGACACCGCATGCACAGCGGGCACTGTTTCGGGCGCTGCATAGCTTGCTGACACATAATAAAATGCGTTGAATGGGTATGTTAAAATAAGTACATTATGTCGCTTGACGGAATGCAGGAAGTTGGGATATACATTTTTTTCGTGAAACGCCCTTGTAGCTCAGTCGGTAGAGTGCATCCTTGGTAAGGATGAGGTCA
>JAFTDG010000142.1 GCA_017454325.1 Desulfovibrio sp.
AGGATATGGTTGCACTGAATACGAAAGTACCTGTCGTAGCTTGTGGTATCACCGACCCTGTGGATGCTGGCATTGTGCCCTCTGAGACGGATTCGGGAAAGTCCAACTTCACGGCAATCCTAGAACCGGATAGGTTTCTGCGACAGCTGGAGCTGTTTCACAAGGTTTTTGCGTTCAAGCGGCTCGGCATCACCTATATGGAAACACCAACAGGTAGGAGCATAGCTGCCATTCATCAAATTGAAACCGCATGCAAACGGCACGGCGTGGAGCTGGTGCGCTGCAACGGCGACTTTTTCCATAATCCGGACAGCAACCAGATTGCCGAACAACTGCTACTGTGTAACAAGAAGTTTGTAGAGCAGCATGTGGACGCCGTGTATATCACCTACAATTCGCTGGATGACAACAGTCTGCCATACGTACTGGAACCACTCATTCAGGCGGGTATTCCGTCACTTTCTCAAGAGGGTTCGCGCGAAGTACGCAGGGGGGTGCTGGCAAGTATCTCCAACTACAGTGCCAAGGAAGGCCGTTTTGCAGCCAGACTGCTGCGCGGATTGCTGGAAGGTGCAAAACTGCACGACCTTCCCCATCAGCTCCACTCCCCATTGCTGCTCGCCATCAATGTGCAAACCGCAACGCGCATCGGCTGGAATCCCCCACTGGAAGTTCTGTTAATGGTGGACCAATTTTTCCAGTAAGGTACATGGCACACGTTTTTATTCACTCAATGCATTCCTTAAGAGCAAAAATCTGTTCACTCCGATCGCCAAGTCAGAAAGCCTGAGTAAGTATAGCAATAAGAATAGGGATGAAAACAATAGAAAGTATTGTCGTATACGCTACAGCCTGTGAACCAAAATTACTGTCAGCATTATAATATGCACTCAAAATTGCTGCTTGCATCATAACTGGCAATGAAGATTGAACAATAAAAACATGTGCTACACTATTTTGTAAATTAAATAATTTTGATATAAAGAACATAATCATTGGCGCAAGAAGCATTCTTCCAATTATGACAAGAATAATATCCTTATTTATACTAATATTTTTAAAACCTATATCATGAATAGAAATACCAATAAATATCATAGCTAATGGTGTTGTCATACTTCCAAGATTTTTTGCAACATTTTCAATAAAACCAGGAAGTTCAACTCCAATAATTGTAAAAATAACACCAATAATAAAACCCATTAATGGAGGAGATATTATTTTTGAAAATTTAACATTTTTATATGATACAATGTTTTTATTTTTACTGTCTGAAAATATAGAATACTGACCTATTGTCCAGAAAAAAATAGTGCTTGCCATATAATATAAAAGTACATATGGCATTGCACTCTCTCCAAAAATTGCAATATTTACTGGTATTCCGATAAAAATAGTATTTGAATTTGCAATACACGCACAAAACAGCCCCAAATGCATACGTTGCACACGAAAAAATTTTGCTATACAGGCTGCGAGAATAAATGCAAGGCTTACTGCAATCAATGGTGGCAAAATACCTTGAAGCAATTCAATAATTCTATCTCTTTGAAAATGCTTCATTATTGTATACATTAGATAAGGAGGTAGTGAAATATTAGTGATTATGCGTGGAAGCAAAATTCGTGATTCACTGCCTGCCCATTTCAATGCTGCGATCACATAGCCTATGATTCCCAGCGTTACAAGGGCAAAAACGCCTTCAAGGGCATTCACAAAGAGTACGCTATCCACATCAGCCCCTTCTGTGATCACGGTTGATACCAAGTTTGCGCATTTTATTCTGCAATGTGGAGCGGGGCACTCCAAGAAGCTCAGCAGCTCCGCCGTATCCTGAAATCCTCCCACCAGATTGGCGCAAAGCCGACAAAATGTGTTCACGCTCGTTGTCCTTCAGCGTTGCCACCGGAGGAGGAGTATTATGATGCTTTTTCCTTTCCTGTTCAGCGTTTTCTTGAGGAATGGAAAAATCTTTCCACATATGCAAAATATCAGCCACAAATGCGTCAGACAAGGGAGAATCAAGCGAACGGAGTAAAATACGGCTTACAACATTGCGTAGTTCACGGATATTGCCCGGCCAGACATGCTCATAGAGTGCCCGCATAACACCACGAGGGAGTTTGGGAGGATGAATCTCATACTGACGTGAAAACTGTCGGATAAAATACTCTACAAAAAGCGGGATATCGTCTTTGCGATCCCGCAATGCTGGCATATGGATGACAACTGCAGCAAGGCGGTAATAGAAATCACGACGCAGCCTTTCCTCCGCCATGGCCGCAACAAGATCCCGATTGGTTGCGGAAATGATGCGGATATCCACCCCCACGGGCACGGCCTCTCCCACACGCTCAAATGAATTTTCCTCTAAAACCTGCAGCAGCTTACTCTGCATCTCTGTGCCTAGTTCCCCTATTTCATCCAGAAACAGGGTGCCGTTCTGCGCCATCTCAATACGCCCAATATGCTTGGTTGTAGCCCCGGTAAAAGCGCCCTTGGCATAACCGAACATTTCACTTTCAAACAGACTTGTGGCCAAGGCAGGACAGTTGACATGTATAAAGTTTTCCCCGTGTCGCGGACTTTTGCGGTGAAGCCAGCGGGCCAGCATGCTCTTGCCCGTGCCAGTTTCACCAGTGATAAGCACCGGGATGTTCAATTTGGCCACTTTAGTAGCAATATTCATGGTGTGCTGCATCGGTGGCGTTTCCAGCAGACGGTTTTCTAAGGCAGGAATACTTGCCTCTTCCCCTTTTGCTGCCCTTGTATTGTGTGCCCCCCTGGTCTGCTCCCAGCGTTCCTCAGCCAGCAGGGCAAAAAGAAATGTAGTTATAACAGGACTCAACTCTAAAAGGAAATTGAGAATTTCGACCACATTATCAGGCTGACGAACAAAGGATACGTGCAGTGTTGCTATGATTTCCCGATTAAAAATCAGGGGCAAGGCTATGGTGGCATTCAATCCCACAGAAGAAAGGGGCATTGGATCATTGCCCAGATTAAGCGAACGAATATCGTTGATGACCACGGGCTTGCGCGAAGAAATCGCCATCCCGGCCACAGTATCTCGTGCAACTCGCGTATTAGAGAGAGACTCAACAACTGTGCCATCAGCGGCTGTAAAAAGATTTAGAAATTCCCTTTCAGCATCATAAAGGTTGATACAGAATCTGTCATAATGGAACAAAGCACGAATCTGCTTTGCCAGCACCATAAAAAAGGCTTTTCTATCCAGCTTGCGAGTAATGATGTTTGCCAAATTGTGTACCACCTGCCCCACGGCCAGAGAGGGCACATTCAAGCCATTGAAATCATTTCGATGCTCCATAACTACCTGCTCAAAAATGAACAATATCGCCCATATATCGGCATCAAGACGCCCTGAATAACATATTTGCAACCAATATCTAAAAAAATTCTTTAATTTTCACACTGTTATAAATATTTTTTATTATGGTATGCTTTATGCTATTTATATTATGAATGTGAAAGGCATAGCCAACGCACTCATAGATTGCCTTAATTATGGGAAATAATTGACAATCTTTTTGTTGTTGGAAATATATCTTTTACACATTCACCAGTGCATTTACAAGGTCCTATTTCGTTACTTCAAAAAGGAGTCTTTTATGACAACCCACTTCGTTGTTCATGAGCCGGGAGACAGTGTAGGTGTTGTCGTTGTTGAAGGTGTAAAAAAAGGTGATAAACTCAATGGTTGGGTTATGGATGGTGACACAACCATTGAATTTGAAACCCTTGACGATATTCCCATCGGGCACAAAATCGCTCTTAAAGACCTCAATGTGGGCGATACAGTCATCAAGTATGGTACAGATATTGGCAAAGTGGTGAAGCCTATTAAACGCGGCGAGCATCTACACGTTCACAACGTCAAAACCAAGAGGTGGTAATCCAATGCAAAAAACCTTTATGGGCTATCGCCGCGACAATGGTCGCGTGGGCATCCGTAACCATGTTATCATCCTACCCCTGGACGATCTTTCTAATGCTGCCTGCGAAGCGGTAGCCAACAATGTCAAAGGCACACTTGCCCTGCCCCATGCCTATGGGCGTCTCCAGTTTGGCGAAGATCTTGATCTTCACTTCCGCACGCTCATCGGCGTTGGTTGCAACCCCAATGTGGCCGCTGTTGTGGTCATCGGTATCGAACCTCTGTGGACGCAACGCATTGTTGACGGCATTGCCAAGACCGGCAAGCCGGTTGCCGGCTTTGGCATAGAAAAGCACGGCGATCTGGAGACCATTCGCATGGCCTCCCTCAAAGCCAAGGAATTCGTACACTACGCCACTGAATTGCAGCGCACCGAGTGCAAGGTCAACGAACTCTGGGTTTCCTGCAAATGCGGCGAATCCGATACCACCTCCGGTATTGCCGCCAACCCAACCGTGGGCAATGCTTTTGACAAGCTTTGGGAAGCCGGGGCAACAACACTCTTTGGTGAAACCACCGAAATCACCGGCGGTGAGCACCTTGTTATGGAGCGTTGCGCCAATGAGAAGGTTCGTGCACAATTCAAGGCGTTTTTCGACCGCTATGCAAAAGTGGTTGATGACCACAAGACCAATGACCTCTGCGACTCTCAGCCTACCAAGGGCAACATTGAGGGCGGCCTGACCACCATAGAAGAAAAGGCATTGGGCAATATTCAGAAAATTGGCCGTAAGGCTCCGGTAATCGGCTGCCTGGATAAGGCGGAATCACCCACTGGCCCCGGCCTGTGGTTCATGGACTCTTCTTCCGCTGCAGCAGAAATGGTGACATTGTGTGCAGCCTCAGGTTTCGTTGCGCACTTCTTCCCCACGGGGCAGGGCAACATCATCGGCAACCCCATTCTGCCGGTCATCAAGCTCTCTGCAAATCCACGTACCGTGCGCACAATGAACGAACATATTGATGTGGATGTTTCAGGCATTTTACGTCGTGAAATGAATCTGGATCAGGCAGGCGACAAACTGCTGGATATGCTCTTCCGCACGTGTAATGGCCGCAACACCTCCGCTGAGGTTCTGGGTCACCGTGAATTCATTATGACGCGTCTCTACGAAAGCGCCTAATAGTTTTTTGTAAACATATTTTATACTGAAATGGGGGTTGCAAAGCCCCCGCTCTTTCAAACTAAGGAGATCAGTATGAGGATGTTCAAGCTATTGCCCCTGCTCGTTGCGAGTATGCTGTTGACCCTTTCGGTAAACACCACATTTGCAGCTGATTACCCCAGCAAACAAATTAACATGATTATGGCCTTTTCCGCTGGTGGTTCCAGCGACGTGCAGGCCAGAATCATGGAAAAATACTGGAACAAATACTCAAATCAGCGCTGGACATTCATTTATAAAACGGGTGCGGGCGGTGCCCTGGGTTTTGCAGAAATCGCCAGAGCCAAACCAGATGGTTATACTATTGGCGGTTTGAACATGCCCCACATTGTGCTTCAGAAGCTTGGCCAGAATGCCCAATTTGATCCGAAGACGAGCTTTGCCTACATCTGCCAGGTGGTCAACGACCCTCAGTGCATTGCAGTGAAAAAAGGCAGTCCGTTCAAAAGCGTCAAGGATATCATGGACTATGCCAAGGCTAATCCAGGCAAGCTGACTGTTGGCATGTCTGGCAAATTGTCCGGTCATGGACTCATGTTCCTGGATTTTAAGAAAAAGTATCCCGAAGCGAAGTTCGCTGATGTATACTACAAGGGAGCTGCCGAACAAAATGTTGCCCTGTTGGGCGGCGAAGTGATGATGATCTTCGGCAACCTCAATGACGTTATGCGTGCTACGGATCAGATGGACGTACTGGCCATGGCCAGCGAGACCCGCAATCCCTTCCTGCCCAACGTTCCCACATTGAAGGAACTGGGGTATGACATTGTGTCAGACATCCGTCGCTGTTTCGCGGCTCCGGCGGGTATTGGCAAGAAGGAGCTTACATACCTTCGTGATACATTCCGTAAGATCTGCAACGACCCTGACTATCTTGCAGACATGAAGAAGGCCGGACAACCCGCAGAATATATGGACGGCCCCGATTTTGAAGCATACGTGAAGTCTCAGTACGGCAAGGCTGAAAAGGCTCTCAGTGACGCCGGCATGCTCAAGAAGTAAACCCTTTGTTAAAAAAAATCGGCAGGCCCGCAAGGGCCTGCCTTTGTAAGGTGAGCGTTATAGCCTATTCTTGACAATGGGGGTGGCCGTGAACGAGTTCATTCTGCCTTCGTTTCTTAACCTCCTTGACCCTCTCAATATTTTCCTGATGATCGCCGGCCTTGCCGGTGGCATTGTTGTTGGTGCGCTGCCTGGCCTCACTGCGACCATGGGTGTTGCACTGATGGTGCCCGTGACCTTCTCCATGGATCCCACAAACGGTCTTGTCATGCTGGGGGCCATTTATGTGGGTGCCATATACGGTGGAGCCAATTCGGCCATTCTCGTCTGCACACCAGGCACACCTTCTTCCGTAGCCACCACATTCGATGGCTGGCCCCTGTGTCAGTCAGGCCGGGCAGATGAAGGCCTGTATACATCCCTATTGTCATCATCCTTCGGTGGTATCATAGGTTCATTTTTCCTGCTTTTTCTGGCGGCACCACTGGCTGAGGGCGCACTGAACTTCGGGGCATCAGAGAACTTCTGGCTCTGCCTCTTTGGTCTGTCTACCATTGCCGTTATGAGCGCAGACAACATGGGCAAGGGCCTGGTTTCAGGTGCTGTTGGCATGCTGGTATCGACCGTTGGCCTTGATCCCAATTCAGGCATTCCGCGTTTCACGTTCGGCATCTATGAAATGGTGCAGGGTGTTGCCGTCATCCCTTGCATGATTGGCTTATTCTCATTTTCGCAAGTTCTCTTTCTTATTGGCTCGCAACGGCAGCACATTGCTGAATACCACCCTCGCAAGGGGACATTTGGTATGATATTTCGCTATCTTGCGACCAAATGCAAGGTGGTGCTTATGCGCTCGTCCATCATGGGCACACTTATCGGGATTCTGCCTGGAGCGGGCGGCGAAATTGCCTCCATCATTTGCTACAACGAATCCAAACGCTGGGATAAAGATCCTGCCCGTTACGGCAAGGGCTGCATAGAGGGGGTTGCATCCAGCGAAAGCGCCAACAATGCCGTCATCGGCGGTTCCATGATTCCCATGCTTACGCTGGGCATCCCCGGCAGTGCTGTAGCGGCTGTCCTGATGGGAGCTCTTCTTGCACATGGTCTGCAACCAGGCTTCAAAATTTTCACGGCCACAGGCGAACTGACCTATACCTTCATTGCCTCACAGTTTGCGGTAAACTTGCTCATGATTCCCGTAGGCTTTCTTTTATGCAAGTGCATGGCCCGCCTTCTCAACCTCGAGCTGAGCATTGTGGCCATTGCCATTGTAGTACTGGCCTATATTGGCGCCTATGCCATCAGCAACAGCATGGTAGATCTCTGGATGGTGGTGCTTTTTGGCGTTATCGGATTCCTAGGAGCAATGGTAGGCTGGGACGCCGGTGCCATGGCGCTGGGTGTTATTCTGGGCCCCATGATTGAGGAAAATCTCGGCTCCTGCCTGCAGCTTGCACAAGCGGCTGACGGCGGCCTTATGACTGTTATGGCCGGCGGCTATATAAATAAAGGGCTGATCTTTGCCCTTATTCTCTCACTGCTCACGCCGTTCTTGCTCAAGTGGAAAAATGCCCGCAAGAACAAGACCTGTGACAAGGGAGCCACCAATGCGTAAAAGCACGGCCGACATTCTGGCGGGAGTATCCTTTCTGGTCATTGCATTCATTTTTCTGGTCCAATTTGATGGCGAGGAAGGCATCAGCCGCATTTTTCCCCTGGGTCTCATCTCTTTTATCGCCCTTGGGGGCATATGGTGTGTAGCCAAGGGAATTTGGCGACGGAAGACTGAGCAGCCAGCTGCATTTTCTTCTGAAAACAAGACCGGTTGGAAGCGTGTGGGCATAATTGCTGGATTGAGTATTCTTTACGGCATTGCCATTCCGATACTGGGATTCTTCACATCCACGGGCATATTTCTTTTTACGGCCTTCTATGCGTTGAACACCCAGATCAGTAACGTTACGGTAAGGGTAGGACGAGGCTTGACGTTCGCCATACTGTTCAGTCTGGCCATTTGGGTCAGTTTTGTAAAGTTGCTCAATGTGCCAACCCCAGCTGGATTTCTTTTCTAACGGTATCTTACACGGGATATCAAGGGAGTAGACAGCCGTCGGCTGCAAGGAGAACCTTCATGGCTACCATAGTAATCAGCGAATTCATGGACCCGCGTTCGGTTGAATTTCTCAAAACGCGCCATTTTGACGTGGTGTACGACAAAGCTCTAGTCAATCAGCCCGAACGTCTTCTGCAGCTGGTGGCAAATTGTGATGCGCTTATTGTCCGCAACAAGACGCAGGTGCGCGGCCAGCTGCTTGCTGCCGCAAAAAAACTGCGTGTCGTGGGCCGTCTGGGTGTCGGTCTTGACAATATTGATGTTCCTGCCTGCACAGCGCGGGGAATATCCGTCATTCCAGCCACAGGAGCCAATAGCGTATCCGTTGCAGAGTATACCCTTGCTGGCCTGCTCATGCTCGCCAGGGGTTGCTACCAGCGTTGTGCCGAGGTGGGGGACGGCAAGTGGCCAAGAGAATCCATGCTTGGCGGTGAGATCTATGGAAAGACGCTGGGCCTGCTGGGTTTTGGCGGTATCGCCCGCGAGGTTGCCAAACGTGCGATACCCTTTGGCATGCACGTCATTGCCCATGATCCCTTTGTGGCTGCTGATGCTCCCATATGGCAGGAGTGCGGTGTTACTCCCGTTACCTTGGAAGAACTTCTTAGCCAGTCGGACGCTGTGAGCATTCATGTTCCACTTACAGATACAACCCGCAACATGCTGCATGCCGAACGCATAGCACTCATGAAAAATACCGCATGCATCATCAATACCTCACGTGGCGGCATCATTGATGAATTGGCTCTGGCAAAAGCACTGAAAACAGGACATCTCGGCGGTGCCATGCTGGACGTTTTTGCCAAAGAACCTCTTGAAGCCGGTTCCCCCTTGGCAGATGCACCCAACTGTCTGCTTACACCGCACATTGCCGGCGTTACTCATGAATCCAATACTCGCGTCAGCAGCATGATAGCAGAGAAAGTAGCTGCCGCACTCACGGAGGACAACTGATGCTCCTAACATACGAAAAAATGCGTGAACTTGGTCTTGCGGCATTTCGTGCAGCCGGCGCTGATGCGACAACCGCGGCCTGTGTGACCGACGCCCTGTTACTGGCTGAACTGGACGGCATGCCCTCCCATGGCTATTCCCGTATTCCCTTCTATGTTGCACAAGCCAAAACTGGCAAGGTCAACGCACAGGCGCACCCTGTGGTGACCCACCCCCTGCCGGCACTCACTGTTGTAGACGCCGCCTGCGGCTATGCATTTCCTGCCATCCAGGCAGGCCTTGACGCGGCCATTCCACTGGCTGAACGCTATGGCATAGCCTATGTTGGGGTACGCAATTCACATCACTGCGGCATGTTGGGGCACTATGTGGAGGCCATTGCCCAAAAAGGATTTATTGGCATGGCTTTCTCCAACTCACCCGCGGCAATGGCGCCCTGGGGCGGTAACAAAGCCAGTTTCGGGACCAATCCCATTGCTTTTGGCTGCCCGCAAGCCGACAGCGATCCCATTGTGGTAGACATGTCGTTAAGCAAGGTGGCACGTGGCAAAATCATGAATGCCAAACAGCGCGGTGAAACCAGTATCCCCGAGGGATGGGCGCTTGATAGTGATGGCAAGCCCACTACAGATCCTGAAAAGGCCCTCAAAGGCACCATGGTACCTTTGGGCGACGCCAAAGGCGCGGCCCTGGCATTGATGGTAGAAATCCTATCTGCTTCGCTCACAGGTTCTCACCACGCTTTTGAGGCCAGTTCCTTTTTTGAGGCTGAAGGTCCGTCGCCCGCCATTGGGCAAAGTTTCCTTCTCATCAAGCCTTTGGCGATAAACCCCGATTTCCCGGCCTATCTTGAAAAACTTATTCACCATATAACAGACCAGCCCAATACCAGAATTCCCGGTGCACGCAGGTTTGCCCTGCGCGCACAACGGCGCACACAGGAAATAGAACTTCCTGACGCGCTGTATGAAAAAATTGTGGCTTGCGCCAACTAACGTGATTCACTTCATTTCTGCCGGACGTACCTGGAGACTGCTGGAATGCGCTATTCCATACACCCACCTGCCACACCCATTCCTCCTGCAATAGCCAATACATTTGCAGACCTGGCAGTAGCAGATATCTGTGATGCTCTCGGCCGTAACGCAGCTCTACCCTCTGCCCTGCGGCCCATTTGTCCCGAACGCCTGCTAGGCACTGCCTACACCGTGCACCTTCCCGCCAGCGAAAACCTTCTGCTCTATTATGCTGCTGATAATGCACGGCCGGGCGATGTTCTGGTTGTCGCATGCGGCGGATATACTGAACGGGCTGTAACAGGGGAAATCATGATCAACTATGCACGCAAAAGAGGGTTGGCGGGCATTGTTGTTGATGGTGCAGTGCGCGATGTGGCGGCATTGCGTACCCTGCATTTTCCCGTGTACGCCCGGGCTGTATCCCCTAATGGGCCATACAAAAGTGCCTGCGGTGAGGTGAATGTCCCTGTGAGCATAGGGCAGGTTGTCATATCCCCGGGGGATCTCATCGTGGGCGACGAAGATGGCATTGTGGCGATTCGCCGGAATGAAGCTGCAGACGTCGCCGCAAAAGCGCGTGAAATCGCTGCAGCCGGACATAACAAGCTGCAGCGCATCCTGCAAGAAGGTGTGACAGACTACAGCTGGCTCTATCAACGGCTACAAGATTCCGGCTGCGTGATACATACCACCCCCAGTCAGGACTCCTGAACGTGATTCCTGACGCAGAAAGAATCATTGCGCTGGGAACAGGCAACGCAAGTGCACGGCGCTGTTACAATACCTGTTTTCTATTGCTGGGGGGGGAAGGCAGCCCCTTGCTGGTTGATGGGGGAGGAGGCAACCGTATTTTTGACCAGCTTGATGCTGCGGGCGTTTCTTTAACAGATATTCATCATGCCGTACTGACCCATGCCCACACCGACCACCTTTTGGGCATGCTCTGGGTGCTTCGGGCTGTGGCAACGCTTATGAAACAGGGTGTCTATGATGGTTTTTTTACCCTGTATTGCCATGCGTCACTGGCAAAATTCGTCATGGATTTTGTAAAAATGTCATTTGATGCAGGCATGCAGGCAACATTTGACAAAACATTGCACATAAC
>JAFTDG010000143.1 GCA_017454325.1 Desulfovibrio sp.
CAGGCCGGCACCAAGGCCACGGGAATCCACCATGTACTGACCCACAATCCTGACATGCTCCTGCGCTACGACCAGGTGCACTTACTGGACGATGACCTCTTTTTTGAACCAGGCAGCATTGACCGTCTTTTTGCTATTGCCACAAGAGACAGACTGGACCTTTTTCAGGCGGCCCTGTGCTCCGGTTCCTACGGCTCATGGCTTGCCCTGTACCGCAAAAAATCGTATGGCACGCGATGCGTTACGGGTGTGGAGATCATGATGCCGGGTTTTTCCCGCGAGGCGCTCCGTACCTGCGCCAATCTGTTTGGCCGGAACGTCAGCGGCTACGGCCTGGACTTTCTATTTTCAGAGCGCATACGCCGCAGGGGAGGACGACTGGGCGTCATCGACGATGTGGCCGTACGCCACCAGGCGCCCATTGACGAGGCGCATGGGGCATACTATGCTTTTCTCCGTGGTCAGAACATTCCCTACAAACTTGAGCTGTACAGCGCCATTTGCCAGTGCAACTGCTACCCCCAGTTTATAGAAATTCCCTGACATGTATACCGTACTTACCATACCACGCCTTCTTGCCAAACATCGCAGTCTCTTTGCCCAGATGGTCATCCGCAATATTGAGATGCGCTATCGCGGCTCTGTACTGGGGCTCATCTGGAGCTTTGCCCACCCCCTGCTCATGCTCGCCGTGTACACCTTTGTATTCGGCATCATCTTTAAGGCACGCTGGGGCATTGACACCCTGGATCAGAACCGGGCGGCCTTTCCCCTGATTATGTTTTGCGGGCTCATGCTGTTCAACCTCTTTGCCGAAAGCGTCAATGCCTGCGGAGCACTTATTGTGCAGAACCCCAGTTTCGTCAAAAAGGTGGTCTTTCCCCTGGAACTGCTGCCCCTGTGCACAGTAGCCACCACCTTTATTTTTGGTCTGGCCTGGCTCTGTCTGCTCTTTGTGGGCATTGCCATTTTTTTACAAACGTTCTCATGGACCATGCTGCTCCTGCCCCTCACCCTGCTGCCACTCGTGCTGTTCACAGCGGGTATCAGTTATGCCGTGGCCGCCTTTGGCGTGTACCTGCGTGACATTCCCCAGCTTGTGGGCGTGGTTACCCAGATTCTCTTTTTCATGACGCCCATCTTCTACCCCGTCTCCCTGGTGCCAGAGAACCTGCGCTGGCTCCTGACCCTCAACCCTCTCACGCCCATGGTGGAAGAAACGCGCAAGCTGCTGCTCTACGGCCAGCAGCCCGACTACACGCTCTGCCTGGGGCTCTGGCTCCTGGCGTTCTTCATTTTTCAGCTGGGTGCTGCCTGCTTTTGCAAGATGAAAAAGGGCTTTGCCGATGTGCTCTGATGCCGAAGCCGTCATCAACGTAGATGGCGTTTCCAAATACTTCGAAATGTATGCCAAACCGGCGCACCGCCTGTGGCAGATGCTCTGGCGGGGCAAGCGCTGTTTTTACGAACCCTACTGGGCATTGCGTGATATTTCCTTTACCGTAGGACAGGGGGAATGCGTAGGCATTATCGGCCGTAACGGTGCGGGCAAGAGTACACTTCTGCAAATCATCACCGGCACCCTTGCCCCTTCGGCTGGCAGCGTGCGCGTGCAGGGCCGTGTGGCCGCACTGCTAGAGCTGGGCAGCGGCTTCAACCCGGAATTCACGGGCCGGGAAAATGTGTACCTCAATGCCTCCATTCTTGGCCTGACCAAAGAAGAAATCGACCAACGTTACAAGGATATTGTGGCCTTTGCCGACATCGGCGACTTTATTGACCAGCCCGTCAAGAGCTACTCCAGCGGCATGGTGGTGCGGCTCGCCTTTGCCGTGGTGGCCCATGTGGATGCGGACGTGCTCATCATCGACGAGGCTCTGGCCGTGGGCGACGCCTATTTTACCCAAAAATGCATGCGTTTTTTGCGCCGCTTCATCGCAGAACACACGGTACTCTTTGTAAGTCATGACACTGCCGCCGTGAACAGCCTCTGCAACAAGGCCATTCTGTTGGAAAACGGACATATCAAGCAAAGCGGAAGCCCCAAGGAAGTGACAGAGACCTATCTCAAGGATATGTACGAAGACATGCAGGGAGCAAGCGCTCTGCCTCAGAATGGAGTAGTCTCTGTTCAAGAAGAGACTGCACAAAAGGAAGATACCCAGCAAAAGACGTATAAACCACCCTCAGCCCCAGAAAGAATGTCGCTTTTGCTTTACAAAGCTGAGGACTTTCGCGACATGCGGGCAGACTTCATCAATGCCAGCAATCTGCGCAATGATATCCAGATTTTTACCTTCAATGAGGAAAGCGCAGCCTTTGGCAAGGGTGGGGCCACTATCAAAGGCGCCTGCCTTCTGGACAAAGATGGCGCACCTCTTAATTGGGTGGTGGGTGGCGAACCTGTAACCCTGAACATCGACATCCATGCCAACAAAGACATTGTGAGCCCCATAGTCGGCTTTTTCTTTAAGAACCGCCTTGGCCAGAATATTTTTGGTGACAATACCTTCCTCACCTACCGTGAGCATCCGCTCATTCTCCGTTCAGGGCAGGACGCACAAGCACAGTTCGCTTTTATCATGCCCATCCTAGAAGCCGGGGATTACAGCGTTGCCATTGCTGTGGCCGAAGGTACACAGGATGAGCATATTCAGCATGACTGGCGTCACGATGCTCTAATCTTAAAATCTGTATCAACTAGCTGTACAACTGGCATGGTGGGCATACCCATGCTGTCTATAAGCTTAAATGTAGTATAGTCGTAAATAATTTTGAATATCTATTAATCTAATTGAAAAGGCTTAATATTAATATTAAAATGATTATTAAGAATGTATACACAATATGATCTATCATCGTACTTATAAATAGTATAATTATGTCGAGATATCTCGATAGGCTTACTTGTGATATCACCTCGCATACCAAATAAAACTGGTAAATCATAACATTGTTGTCCGGTTAAGCAGCACAGTTTAATAAGCTGAAATAATATGGATTTTGCTTTTCTCGTTGTCGCGGATACAGCAACTCTTATAGGTGGACCGTCGTGTCCAGGCCACGAAGCGGCCTCGTTAAGGTGGACGGTATCTCGTTAAGCTGCCTTGCCTCCGGTATCCATGTTGTCTTTTCCCTTCACGGAAATGCCTTTAAAAATGTCCATGGGTTTCCGATAGCCCAAGCCAGCATGGGGACGCTGTTCGTTGTAAAACCTAAACCAATTGTGCAATGTTTGTCTGAGGTCATGCCCTGTTGCCAGTTCTGTCAGATAG
>JAFTDG010000144.1 GCA_017454325.1 Desulfovibrio sp.
ACAGATATTTTTGTTATTTCGGTGGAGAAGTAACACAAGGTAAGTGGCACGAAAAAACATATAGAAATACACAGGTTTTTCCTTGCACAGTTCTGCATGTGAGGTAGAATATAATCAACTGTAGTTGGGGATGCGGCCAAAATACGTGACTGCAATTCCCGTTGATTTAGGAAAGGCATATACATTCTGTGTGTGCATTCCCGAAGAGGAACTACCTCCAGGAGGTGACTGATGAACGAAGAGAAGGAAAGCCAGACGTCTGGTGTGAGCCGTCGCAATTTCCTGCGCGGTTCCATAGTCACTGTGGCTGCGGCCGTGCCGGCACTTACCCTTGTTGAGAAAACCCAGGCCGCTTCTAACGCGCCTCAAAAAGCTCAGTCGGCTGCCCCTGCCACCATGCCTGCGGATGCGGCTCAAGCGAAGCCGGCCAAGTCGCTCATGGTGTTCCGCAAAAACTGTACCGGTTGTCACAGTTGTGAGTACGCCTGTAGTCTCTATCACGAGGGAGTGGTATATCCCGCCGCTTCTCGTATCCATGTGCGCCGTGTGAAAGGCATTGTGGATGTGGTTAGCATGTGCTGGCACTGCACTGATGCGCCATGTGTGGCAGCCTGTCCCATCACGCCCAACAAGGCGATCTATAAAGACAAGGAAACCAACGTCATCAAGTATCTGGATGAAAAGCTCTGCCTGGGCATCAAGTGCAACAAGTGCGTTGAGGCATGTCCGCCACAGTATTTGCGCATCCATCCCAAAACAGGCAAGCCGCTGTTCTGCGATCTTTGTGGTGGCGACCCCCGGTGCGTCAAGGCCTGTAACAGGCAGGCCAGGGAAACGGGCGAAGTGCTGCGCCGCGACGTCATGGTGGGCGGCGTGCACCGCAGCTTCCGTGACGTGACGCCCGACGATGCCGTGGAGGGACTGCTCAAAAATCTGTACTATCCAAACACTGACGGTGGACGGAGGTAAGCGCCATGGCACATAAGGGCGGAAATTTTGGCAAGATCCTTGATATTGATCTGACCAGTGGGAAGGTGAATACCAAAACCTTTGATGAGACATTGGCCCGCAAGTTTCTTGGCGGCACTGGTCTTGCCACCTACTATTTGTACACCGAGGTTCCCAAGGGCACGGATCCCATGTCTCCGGGGAATATCCTAATTTTTGCTTCCGGCCCGCTCTGCGGCACGGAATGCCCTGGCAACCGGCTTTCAGTGAACTTCAAAAGCCCCATTTCCGGTGGCCTTGGCAATGCCTATGTGGGCGGTGGTGTGAGCTCTGAGCTCAAATTTGCCGGCTGGGACATGGTCATCATCCGCGGCAAAGCACCCAAGCTTTCTTACATTTATGTGCATGACGATAAGGTGGAGATCCGTGATGCCGCTGCCTTGGCCGGCAAGGACACCTATGAAACTGAAGAGATGATGAAAGAAGAGCTCAAGGACCCGGACGCCAAGTGCCTGGTCATCGGCCCTGCGGGTGAAAAACTCGTGCCTATTGCCTGCATCATCTCCGAGCGCTTTAAGGCCGCCGCGCGTCTGGGCAGCGGTGCGGTCATGGGTAGCAAGAACCTTAAGGGTTTTGCCGTGCGCGGTACGGGCTTCGTGCCGGTGGCGCAGCCTGAGGCATTCCATGCGGCAGCCGACGATGCCTTGGCACAGAACGCGCTCAATGACCGTGCTCCTGGCTTCCGCCAGTTCGGCACGGCCGTTTCCCTTGACCAGAACGGCTGGTATGCCGACACCCTGGCCACCCGCAACTATCAGACTGCCTATTATCCTGACGTAGCCAACATGGGCGGCGAGGAGGCGACGCGCACCTTCTGGCAGAAACATGCAGCCTGTCCCGGGTGTCAGATACACTGCATGAAGTTCGGCGTGCTGCGTGGTGTGGAGAAGTTCGAGGGACTCATTGCAGAGGGGCCGGAATATGAGTCAGGCGTCATGGAGGGTTCCAATATCGGCATGTCGGCTCTTGAGGAATCCATCCCGCTCATTGAGCTGTGTGATGCCCTGGGCATCGATAACATTGGCGCTGGCAATGCCGTGTCTTTCACCATGGAACTCATGCAGCGCGGCATCCTCAAGGCCGCTGATTTAGACGGCATTGACGCCCAGTTCGGCAACTTTGATGCTGCCTATCAACTCTTTGAAGCTATCGGCCTCAAGAAGGGCAAGGCCGGAGAGCTGCTGGGCAAGGGCCCCTGGGCCATGGCGCAGGAAATTGGCGGTGATGCGTCCAAATATCTGTGCGCGGCGCGCAAGCAGGGCGTTGCAGCTTGGGATCCCCGCACCTCACGTGGTATGTTGGTCACCTATGCCCTTGGACCGCGCGGCGGTGTGCATACTGACGGCGGATCTGCCAAGGGCATCGCCGACCGCGTGGTGAGCAGCTCCTGCTGCCTGTGCTATTTTATTCATGGCACATGGGGTGCAAAGACCAACAGCAACATTATGACGATGCTCAATACCCTGTGCGGCTACAACATCAACGACGCAGAATTCGAGACGCTGGGCAAGCGCATCATCACGCTCCAGCGGGCATACAGCCATCGCGAAGCCGGTGACAACCGCGAGAGCGATATGCCCTATGCTCGCGTGTATGAGGCTTTGCCCGATGGTCCCAAGGCCGGTGCCAAGTGGACGCCAGAAGAGGTGAAAAAGGCACAGGACGAATACTATGCCTACTTTGGTTGGGACGATAACGGTGTGCCAACAGAGGCATGCCTCAAAAAGCTTGGACTTGATTTCTGCATGGATAGCATAAAAGGCTAACATGTTGAAACGATATTAACTTCCCATTCTCCACCGGCCGGGTGTTGGCCGGTGGAGTTTGGTGCTTTATCAAACATGGGCCCTTGCGGCTGCACGGGCGGTTGTGGAATGCGCCTTCACATTCGGGGCTTCCTCTGGAGGTCTGACATGGATTGCACCCGTAGAAAATTCTTGCAGGTTGCCGCTGGAACGGTGATCGTTGGCGGAGGTCTGGCAGGTTCAGCTCAGGGAGGCAGCGACCTACCCCGACCACCCGGAGCCATTACGGAACCGGATTTCCTGGCGCGCTGTCAGCGCTGCATGCGTTGCGTGGATGCTTGCCAGCCGGCGGCACTTTCCGTGGCACATTTTTTTGATGGCATCCGTAATGTGGGCACTCCAGTTCTTCTTATCGACAAGTGCATCCAATGTATGGATTGTGTGCGGGCCTGTCCCAGCGGGGCACTCAGCAAGGTGAGTAAGACAGAGTTGCGCATGGGCGTGGCTGTCATCGACGAAGCCACCTGTGTGACCTATCTTAAAAAGCGCCGCTGCAAGACTTGTGTGGACGCTTGCCGGGAATTTAAGGCGATCACGCTCAAGGACCGACGTTATCCTGTGGTAAACGCAGAAAAATGCACCGGCTGCGGTGCCTGTCTGCGCCGCTGCCCTGAACGTGATAAGGGTGCCATTACCATGGACATTAGCAAGATCAAGCGGTTTGATCCACCTGCTGAACGTGTTATGGTCCGTCAGGAAAGCCGTACTGAGGAAGTGCCCGCCACACCCTTGGGTGAATGGTTCGCCAAGCGCATGGAAACGCTGGCCCAAGTGTACGGCATCAAAAAATGAGGTTGCGCCATGCTCTGTCATCATACTGTTCCTGACAGCCGCGTTCCGGGTCGTGTCCTGATAGTGGGGGGCGGCGTGGCGGGCATGCACGCGGCGCTCAATCTGGCTGCGTTGGAAGTGCCAACATTGCTAGTGGAAAAGAATGCCCACCTTGGCGGTATGGTCATGCGGTTGGATAAGGTCTATCCCACAGATCACTGCGCTTTCTGCCCTGCCTGGTCAACAGCTCGTCAGTGTTATGATTCCCCTTTGGTTCAGGTTTTGCTGCATACTGAAGTGGTGGGCCTTTCCACCGATGGTGAGGGCATTCGCGCTGAACTAAAGATGCATAGGCCGGCTGTAGACCCCACTCTGTGCCTTTTCTGTGGCGCCTGTCGGAACAGTTGTTCTCGTGAAGCATTGTTGGAACGTGATCCGGCTATGACTTGGGATCCTTCCTTGCCGCCAGCTATGTGCATCGACCAGGAGCGTTGTGATCGCTGCAGGCAATGTGTGTCAGCGTGTCCTGTTGGGGCAATTACACTGGATGCCGGAGAGGAATGCGTATCTGTAGCAGTGGAGGATGTTATCTATGCTACGGGCTTTGAAGAAGTCCTGCCCGGCGATCCACGTCACGCCCCGGAGTTCGGCATTGGTTCGCACCCAGATATTTTTACGGCTATGGAATTTGAGGCATGGAACAATGAAAGCCGGGGAGAATGTGTTTTGTGCACACGTTCCGACGGTAGACCGGCCAAAAGGATAGCCTTCATCCAATGCGCTGGAGCAAGGGACAGGCGACATCTGCCTTATTGCGCTGCTGTATGCTGTATGCATGCCATGAAACAGGCCCGTTGGCTAAAACGACGTCAGCCGGAATTGGATATTTCTTTGTTCTACACTGACCTTCGTGCTCCTGGCGTCGGTCAGGAAATGTATATGATGGCTGGCGCTGCAGAGGGAGTGCGCCTTCTGCGTTCTCGCCCTGGTCTGGTCATGGCTGCTGGATCGACTGGGGTTGGTGTGCGCTATGAGACGCCCGAAAACGGACGACCCGTGGGTGAGAAGTTCGATCTGGTTGTGGTTAACGGTGGTCTGGGGCAGTGCCCACTTCCAAATGCGTTTTCTGATAAGAACGGCAGAGCGACCACTCATTACAAATGTGGATTCTGTGACGAACCGGCCGACGTAGCGGGTTCTGTTATCCAAGGCGCGGCAACAGCCGTCGCAGTTGCACACAGGCTGCGTGCAACTGCTGGAGGTGCAGCATGAAAATTTGTCTGTACTGCACCTGTATGGGGCAGAATGCTCGCATGCTTGCTGAAGACTCCCTGCGCGCAGCTCTTGATTCTGACATACGCCTAGTGGTCGTTGACAGACTTTGCGATGCAGCCCGCTGTCGTGAAGTTCTTACGGAGGCTGTTGCGCATGCGACATCTTCTCAAGTGGTCGTAGCAGCATGTTCTCGTGACGCACGTGGTGGTGAGGCACTAAATTGTGTGCAGAAGGCTTTGCCGGCGGTCAGGGTGGAATTGGCGGATATCCGTGAAGGTTGTGCATGGCATGCTTCCGTTTCTGGAGAAGAAGAGGATGAACGAGCCGCGCAGGCAGCGGCCCTAGTGCGCATGGCCTTTGTACGCCTTGAGTGTGCAGAGGTTGCCCCGAAGGCTGTCGTGCCTTGTAGCTTGGGCGTCCTGGTGGTGGGTGCTGGGCCGGCTGGTATGGCTGCGGCTAGTGCTCTGGCCGGTCTAGGCGTTCCTGTGACACTGGCTGAGCGCCGACCCAGGCCCGGTGGTATGGCGATGCTGTTGGGTAAACTCTTTCCCCATATGGCGCAGTCCAGTGATGTGTTAAGGGCATTGCCCCTTGAGGGCGTAAATCTTCGCATGGGCTGCGATGTTGTTTCCCTGCGTCGGGAGGACGCTGCCTATGTGGCAGGGCTACGTGAAGGGGATGATTGTTGTGAGGAACGCTTCGATGCACTCATCCTTGCCGTGGGTGCACAGCCTGTACTGCCCGGTGTCGCCTTTGGTGCCAAAGAGCGCAAAGGTATTATAAGTCAGATGGAGCTGGACACCTTGCTCACGGCTGTTGAGACAGGCCGGAAAGAAGCAGCACAGCTTGCGTCCGACTATGTTTTTGTACAATGTGTGCATGCCCGCAGCACTGATAAGCCTTATTGCAGCGCCGTCTGCTGCCCCACTGCTGTGAAAAATGCCCTGCGTGTCAAGAATCTGCGTCCCGATGCGGAAGTTGTCGTGCTTAACCGTCAAATGGTCATGCCGGGTATTGCCCTGGAGAATCTTTACAGAGATGCCATGCTAACGGGCGTGCGCTTTGTGCATGTGGACTCGCTGAATGATATTCGTGTGGAAGGGAAGGAACGGGTCGAGGCCGTTGTTCTACCCGCTCTTGACGGCGAAGGAGAACGACGCATAACGGCCGAAGCGCTTGTCTGCTCTACGCCTCTGCAACCTGTGCCTTCCAGCGTGGAACTTGTTCGCCAGTTGGGTGTTTGTACGGATGCCCAAGGCTTTATGCGGGGCCATGAACCGGCTCATCCTTTAGAGAGCAATGTGGAAGGCGTGTTTATCTGCGGTTCCGCACGCTGGCCAGTGTATGTGGATCAAGCCGTGGCGCAGGGCAAGGCAGCGGCAGCTCTGGCCGTGCGTTTTATACGTGAACGGCGTATGCCCATGGACGAAATAGCTGATCTTCGTTCGCCAGCACACATCTCGCAGGAACTGTGTAGTGCCTGTGGTCGATGCGTGGAAGCCTGTCCTCATGCTGCCTGCTTCTTTGCAGACGAAGGCGAGGTGCTCATTGCGGAGGAATTGTGCCGTCGCTGTGGCGTTTGCACTGCAATATGTCCCTGCGGAGCTGCCAGGCTGCCCATGGCGTCTCCATCGCCGCGCGAAATTTTGGCCGCCGTTCGCCATTCGCGGCAAAGGAGCCTGTCATGATGCCCATGCCATCAATCCATAACACCATCTGCGTTTTTGCCTGCCGTTGGTGTTCCCTTTTGGGTGCGGAACGTGCAGGGCGAGAGCGTCTGCCCCTGCCGTCAGGAATCCGCATAATGCCAGTGCCATGTGCAGGCAGCGTTTCTGTGGATAGCATTATCCAGGCATTTACCAACGGGGCCGCCGGCGTAGCCGTACTGGGCTGTCATTTGGGCGGTTGCCGCCACAACGAGGCCAATCGGGACGCCCATGCCCGACTTGCCGTGCTGGCCGATCTGCTCGAAACCATGGGCATTGGCCGCCACAGACTATGTGTTTCCTGGGGAACGGCGCACGAAGGTACCCAGTATGCCAGCCTGATAAACAATTTTGCACAACAACTGGAGGAGCTGCCGCCAATGCCGGATTTTTTCCGCATTCCTGAAAATCAGGCGGTGGCACTGGCTGCTACAAAAGTAAATGGCTGTAGTGACCGACCCAAAATACCAGCATCAGCAGATGAACAGGACGAAGCTCTGCGAAAACATGTTGCCAGAACACTGGACAAAGGCCGTGTGGTTCTGGCCCTCGCGCATACAGAAAGCGGCATTGCAGTCGAGCTCTTCACACGGAAAGAGGCTTTGTCGATTCTTGTGGCCGGGCCCAAATACCCGTTAGCTAAGCTAGCCGGTACCATGTTGCGTGAACGGAGGTTAGGCGTCCTGCAGAATACCGGTGCTCATCGGAGCTTGCGAGAGCTTGCCTATTCACTGCGTGAACGTGGTCTCAGTGTGGCCTGCCGTGCCTGTGATGCCCGTGCGCTACGCCAAATGGCAGATTTGCACCAGTTCTCCCCTGAGACGCTGGATCTCATCCCTATCCCCTGTACTGAAGAACAACAAAAGGTCTGTGGCTGTGTGCGTCCCCAGTGGCCCAGTGACACGTCTCTGCCGCTGGAACAAAAGCTGGGAGGGGAAGTCATTGACTGGCCATTGCAGCTTTCTTGTTGCGTGCAGTGCCACTGGTGTCGAATGGCCTGCCCCGTATGCGTGTGCCCCTCCTGCTCCCTGGATGATATAGCTACCCTGCCTACGGGCAGGGTGCCCAATACTTCGCCTTTAGCGTACCACCTGTCACGCGCGATGCATGTAGCCGATGTTTGCGTGCAGTGTGGTGCATGTCAGGACGCCTGCCCGCAGGGCATCCCTCTCTTGCGTTTACATCAGACAGTGGCTTCAAGCCTAGAAAGCCTGGGCTATCGTTCTGGTGAGGGCATGCTTTCACCACTACGCACTGCGCGTAGCAGGATTGAGGTGCCACAATGGCTGGACAGCTTAAAGGGAGAAAAGCACGCATGAGCCACGTCTACCATGATATGCTTCTGGCTAGAAACGCTTACAACTGTGTGGAATGCGGCAAATGCGTGGCTCTTTGCCCCATGGCTGAGACCGCACGCCCATTCTCAAGGAACACATCGCCCAGGGGAGTGGTGCAGCAGGCATTGCAAGGGGTGACTGTCAAAGGTATGCACGCTCTCACCCACTGTTTGCAATGCCGCTCCTGTACTAATGCTTGTCCGGCAGGCGTGGATGTAGCCGGATTAATAGCGGATTTACGGCAAAGCCTTGACGGATGGCAGATGGTGTCGTGCGTTGCCTGTGGTGCGCCCCTGCTTCCCGATACGGCAGTGCGCTATCTGGAACGGGCCACAAGGGCCGACTATGAGGCATCCCTGGCGTATACCGGCCTTTGCCCTGACTGCAAGCGTCGGACCTATGTCCGTAACAATCGCTAGTCCGCGTGCCTCGGCATGTGGATATATTTGAGAGATAATGCCATGACGCAGAACACATCTCAACCTCTGGACAGGTTGTGTGACCTTTTTCCCCCGTCCAGGGCCAAGGGCAGGACGGTTAACCGGGGGGCGGGTATTGTTTTCGATCCGGCCAAGTGTACGGGCTGCGGTTTGTGTGCATCTGTGTGCGCTGCTGGAGGCGCTGTTGGAAAAGAGCCACGCTCTCCACGCGTTCATCTGTTTCGCGATGCGGAGGCTGGTACCAGCTTTGCCGTGCTGTGTCAGCATTGCCTTGATCCGCAATGTATGAAGGCATGTCCTAACGGCGCGTTATCCAAGGGCAAGGATGGCATCGTCCGCATGAACAAGCGGCTTTGTGTCAACTGTGGGCTGTGCATCGCCGCCTGCCCAGAGGGTGCTCCCTTCCGCGCACCGGACGGAGAAGTGGTAAAGTGTGATCTTTGCGACGGTGAGCCTGTCTGCGTGAATGCCTGTCCGCATGGCGCCCTAACATATACCAAGGGGCGACGGCATCTATGGATTGCACCTTTGCGCTGGTTGTGTCAACTGTTGAGTTTCCTGCTGTTTGTGATTGTGCTTGTGGGCAGCGTGTGTTCCCTCAATGTGGCAACTATCGACATCGCCTGTCCCTTTGGCGTGCTGCAAAATGTCTTTTCTGCAAAGGCCATCCTGTTGACGACCATTACTGCCGCCGTGTTGTTCATGCTAGCAAGCGTTGTTTTCGGCAGAGCCTTCTGTGGCTGGCTGTGTCCCTTCGGCTTTGTGCTAGATATTGTGGACAGGGTTATTCCGCATAAACTTTTTCGTCTGCCTGCCTTCTTGCGCAATCGGTATAATAAATATGGTGTGGGAGCAGGCGCACTTGCCGCAGCCAGCCTTACCGGCACTCAGGCATTCTGCGTCATATGCCCCATTGGTGGTGTATGCCGCTCATATGGCCTTAATTCCGTCATGGCGGGTGCCGAAGCGGCAATCATTCCTGCCACAGCTGCTCTGAATTTTGGGGAGAGCCGCAGCTGGTGCCGTTATTTCTGCCCCGTGGGTGCAACATTGGGATTGGCCGCAAAGTTTGGGCTGGTGCGCATTGAAATCGGCGCTACACGCTGCAAGAAATTTTCCTGTATGCGTTGCGCCACGGTCTGCCCCATGGGCATCATCCCCGAAGAGCAGCTTGTGCAGGGCATCAGCCCTCAAATTACTATGGCGGAATGTATTACCTGTCTGCGCTGCGTTGGTGCATGCCCACACGGTGCTGCTTCCATTCGTTTTATCTGGCAGAAGCCGCGTACGCGACATGGTAGCCTGCCCTGCGTTTGCACCAAGGACGCAACGGGAGAAAAGGCATGAAGAATTTCTTTCTTGACCGTGTCGTCATTGTGGATCTTTCTCGTGGTTCTGCGGACTTTCTGCCATTGCCTGTGCCAGCTAAACAGAATGGTGATTTGGCTTGCCTCGCTGCAGAATACGATGACGCTCTAGTGCTTACTGTTGGTCGTTTTACAGGCAGTTACGCTCCCGCCTCTTGTCTTCTTACTGTGCGGAGTGGTGACAGAAACTGCTATCTTAAGGGACAGTGTGGTGCGGCACTGCGTCGTTGCGGGATAGACGCTCTCGTACTCCGTGGTATGGCCGTACGGTCTTCGGGCCTCATACTCTCTGAGCTTGGTGTTCAGTTTTTGGATGTTGATGCGACTGCAGATACGTTTATGCAACGAACTGCCATGCGACGAGAAGTTTTTCAATGCGGTAATGGTGACAATGATCCGGTAACATTTGTGACAGGGCCGGCGGCCTTTGCCGATTGTGCAGCTCCCGCCTTAGTGTCGGATTACGGCATAGCTCCGCGTAGCACTCTTGCGGCGCGATGGCTGGCTGCACACAATCTTGTTGGACTTTGTCTGAATGGTTCTGTTCCATATATTTCACCCCTGCCTTTGGATAATGCGGCCCGTACCGTTGTGCAACCGACGCTGCTGACGTCGGCCGGGCTTGATGCTGTGCTGCAGGTAGTACGACCTGGTGTACGATCTTCAGAACTGGCTGTGGGGCGTTCCATTGCTTGTCATGCTTGTCCTACACCCTGCCAGTTCTGGTCGCCAACGCCAGAAGGTCATGTAGCGGTAACGTCTCCAGAAGCACTGTCCTTACTGGTGGAGAGGGGAGCGTCCGCTACTCAAATCGCTGCACTGCTACTTCTGGCAGAACGCTGCGGCATTGAGCCGTTGGGACTGGTCGAATATGCTACGGCGACCCTTCCCACGGATGCAACAGCCATCGGGCTTGTCCAATCTGTGCAAGATGTGGAGCCTGATGCGGCAGATGCGCTCGGAACCATACTCGGAGTGTGTCCTTTGTTCCTTCGCCGTTTTCCCGTCGCACAAGAAGCACTGGAGCGTTTGGCGGCAGGAGCAGTGGATGGAGTGCAATGAGTACGACGGGATAAGCACGATGCTGGGAAATGCCGCCTTCACCTGGGAAGAGGCTGGAGATGCCTGCAGCCGTGAAGAGGTGTATCGTTTCCGCTACGAGCAGTATTTCGCCTCGCGGGAATATCTGCCCGGAGCTGATCATGCCGGTCGCCGTGTGTGGTTACCACATGACGACGTTTCGCAGCACTTTCTGGCCCGCAGGCCTGATGGTCTTGTTGTGGCTGTGGGCACGGCCACACCTGCCAGTGAACCCAGCCTGCTGGCAGAATGGCGCATAATTCTTGATTTGGAACGGCTGCGAGACATCCTGCCAAAGACCACCATTGTTTCCCGCACCATTGTGGCCGAGGAGGAGCGTCATTCTGGCCTTTTTGGGCATATTTGCCTGCAGCTCGCCAGTTTCTTCCTGGAAGCTGGCTATCATTATGCTGTTCACTACTGTGCGCCCGGCATAACGGCCATGTATGAGCGACTTGGCTATCGTCAGTATGGGCGCGGTAGGAACCTTGAGGCCGGTGTTTTTCGCGTACCCATGTTTCTTGTGGCCGACGACATGCCCTATTTTCGACGGATTCATTCTCCTTTTCGTACATTGGGGCGAGATATGGAGGCGAACCGTTCATGGTTGGAAACGGCCTATGCCATTTGTCCAGAACTGGCGCAAGACCCGCTCTGTACACTCACGGATGCTGCTGTAGCGGCAAAAATGCGTACATTGTGTGCATTCCTGAATAATGCCGATGCTGCCCTGGTACGCACTCTGCGCCGAGGTTCCCTGTTACGCTTGAGGGAGGGCGATGTTCTTGCTCCGGAAGGTATCGACGAAGGAATGTATCTGCTGCTTTCCGGATGCCTTTCCTGTGGGGGAGTGCCCCTCAAGCCGGGCTGCGTTGTCAGGACTGGCAGTGAGAAAGTACAGGCAGAGGAAGATACGTTGGTTGTTTGCGCCAATCTTGAAGGAGTGTTGGCATGATGTGGGATGCTCTTGTGGAACGCGAGACCGGTTTTCTTCTGTTCACCAAGGACGTGTTGGAAAAGATCCGGCGTACACGTGTGCTCCTGGTGGGGTGCGGCGGCAACGGTACGGTGGCTGATTTGCTGGTACGTGCGGGCTTCACGGACTTTGGCTTTGTCGACGGCGATGTGGTGGAGGATACCAATCTGAATCGTCTGCCTTTTGATCGTGAGGCCGTAGGCCTACCCAAGACAGAGGCTTGGCGGCGACATGTGTTCTCCATCAATCCTGAGGCTACCGTGCGCACATGGCAAAAAACCGTCAACAGGTACGATGGTGATTGGCTTTCCGACGTGTTGAGTGGTTCGGATGGGGATGGCCATCCCGTGGATTTGGTGTTTTTAGGCACTACCGATGTGGAAGCAAATCTTGTGGTAGGGCGTGTTTGTGCCGAGTCTCACACACGCATGATTATCGGTCCGGCCTCATCGGGGAGCTGGATTGTGGGCACATTCTTGCACGGTGAAGGTGATGTGACTGTTGAAAGCCTCGCCGGCTTCGGTACGGCAGGAACGCCGTTGCCGGACATCGACTATGAACCTTTGCGTGCCATATACCGACGCGTCATGAATTATCCGGGGCGCGTCGGCAAATTAGCGCCAGGTGTGGGGGAGGCTATGGCACGGGGCGAACTTGCAGCCCGTTCCTGTGGTATGTTTGTGCGCATGACCAATGCCGCCATGGCTTTTGAGGCGGTGAAAAATGTGGCGGACATGAACGGCATCCTCCTAGAGGGAACGGCCATCACTGCCCTGCCAGTAGTGCAGATCTTTGATCCGTACTCTGGAGCAGCGTATTATTACAACATCCTGCACCAACGCATCGGTATCCCCAACTGGCTGACCGGGCAGACGCGTTGGGAACCCTGGCAAGGACAGCGTTAACGCTTCTGAGCTGGATATATTGGGGAGGCATAGCATGGGAATTGGTTGGCAGGAATTGCTTGTTGTTTTTGTCGTGATATTTATTATTTTTGGTGCCAGAAAACTCCCTGAAATTGGCAGCGGTTTAGGACGGGCCATACGCAATTTCCGCTCTGCCATGTCCGAGCCTGACAATGTGGAAGTCACTTCCAGTAAGACCAAGACTTCGGATAATGAGCTGGGCGGCAAAGTATAGGCAAGTATAGGCAGCGTTTGACGCCATGCAGCATATGTACTTGTTTGTAGGGCGTTCCTATCTCTCAGACAATTATGGAGACATGACTGACAGGAATATATGGCTTCACGAAAGCGTATGTCCAACGGAGGTGAAAATCATGGATATCAATAAGACCCTCAAGGAACTCAAGTCGCTGCCGGGCTTTACAGACCATGTGGGCATGATGCTCATCCATAACGGCGTTGTCCGCAGCTGGTCACGCAAGGACCACGCAACGGTGGGACGGGTTCGTGTCACGCCTGACAGGGAGAGAATGGCAGCCATTTGCCATGAAATGGAGCAGCGACCAGGAATTTTCAAAATTTTGGCTGATGCCGCCGAAGGAGAACTGGCTCCAGGCGACGACCTGCTCTTTCTTGTGGTGGCTGGTGACATCCGCGAGCACGTCAAGAGCACTTTTGCTGAGCTTCTGGATCGAGTGAAGGCGGAAGCTGTGGTCAAGCAGGAATTCGCCCAATAGGAGGCGGTAATGGTTTATGGCAGCGAGGCCACAAAGCAAAGACATAGAACGCGCCACAGCAAAGGATATCTATGAATAATGCGGCTATCATCACCTGTAGTGACAAAGGCTATGCCGGCGAGCGTGAGGATGCAGCCGGCGCGGCTATTCGGCGCATTCTTGAGGCGCATGACTACACTATTGTGGAACAGCTCATTCTGCCAGATGATCGGGTGCAGATAGCAGCAGCTCTTGTACGCTTGTGTGATACAGCGGGCGTACATCTGATCTGCACCACGGGAGGCACTGGCTTTTCACCGAGGGATATAACGCCTGAGGCAACTCTAGATGTTGTAGAACGGCTTTGCCCTGACATCCCTGAGGCTATGCGCGCATTCAGCCTCTCCATCACACCAAGAGCCATGCTCAGTCGGGCTGTTGCAGGCATCCGGGGACGTACTCTAATTATTAATCTGCCGGGCAGTCCCAAGGCTGTTGAAGAATGCCTGACGTATGTTTTGGAGGCTCTGGGTCACGGCCTTGACATCCTGCTGGGTCATGATGCGGAGTGCGCACGTAAGTAAAAATCTTGTAATGTTGCTTTTCGGAGGACATTGCTGCTGGGGAGCATGACCTTGAAACATATCGAGGTTTTTGAGTTGCTGGAATATGTTTATTTTTACATAATGTAGGACCATTCCTGATTCTTCAGGGGAAGATATTCCCAGAAGGCGTCCATTTCTGGGGGAACGCATGAAATCATTTCTGACGTTGCAATCGGTTGATGCTGTGCTGGGCATGTTAGAGTCTTTTTCTCCCTTATCTGAAGAAACTCTTTCTCTGGATACGGCTGTGGGCCGATACTTGTATGAAGATGTCTGTGCTGCCGAGGATATTCCTGGCTTTGACCGCTCTACAGTTGACGGTTACGCGGTACGTGCCCGAGACGTTTTCGGTGCTCAGGAATCCTCTCCAGCCCTGCTACGATGTGTGGGCGACTGCCCCATGGGCGGAACATCCGGTATTGTCCTTGGCGAAGGAGAGACGGCGCGCATTCTGACAGGCGGTATGTTGCCCGAAGGTGCTGACGCTGTTGTCATGGTGGAATATTCCCGCCCAGCTGGAAACGGCATGGTGGAACTTGTTCGCAGTCTTGCTCCCGGTGATCATGTGCTCCTGCACGACGAAGACGTAGCGCGGGGAGCAGTGGTCATACCGGCAGGCCGTCGCCTACGGCCACAAGAAGTTGGGCTGCTTGCGGCCCTGGGACAGATGCAGGTGCGTGTACACCGTCGCCCTAAGGTCGCCATTGTTTCTACTGGCGATGAGATTATTCCAGCTCACGAAATGTCCTCTCCGGGTAAGGTACGGGACGTCAACGTGCATACGCTGACGTCACTTTGTCAAAATGAGGGGGCCAGCGTCGTCAGCAGTATTCTTGTACGTGATGACAGGGCAAAGCTTACTTCAGTTCTTTGCGCCATGCTGGAACAGGTAGATGTTGTCCTTGTCTCGGGGGGATCTTCCGCCGGCATGCGTGACTATACCGTGGAGATTTTTCAATCTATACGTGATTGCCAGCTACTGGTTCATGGAGTGTCCATTAGTCCTGGCAAGCCATTCATTCTGGCTAGGGCAGGAAACAAATGCCTCATGGGGCTGCCGGGCCATGTAGGCGGTGCGCTGATTTGTGCATTAACCTTCGTAGCGCCCCTTCTACAGCACCTGCAGGGAGCAGAACCCCATATTACCCCCCAGGTAAGGGCTACCCTTAGCCGTGCGGTGTCCTCTACGCAAGGAAGGCGTGACTACATCCGCGTGCGCCTTATAGCCCACGAACAGGGCTGGGAAGCTGTGCCCATTCTTGGCCCTTCTGGGCTTATATCCGGTCTGGTGCAGGCCGATGCGCTTATCGTCTGCCCGGAAAACAGTGAAGGTTTGTATGCAGGACAGAAGGTCACCGCCTTTTTGCTGCGTTAATGTGGTACCGCATCATGCGCTATAAATACAAAGAGGAGCCGTCATGGATAGGAACGTCTATTTGTCCTTACGAAGCCCAGAGGAAGCCCGTGCTATTTGGTTTACCCGTATATCTGAGCTGACTGACGGACCTGGCACAGAAGACGTGCCTTTAGAGGAGGCCGCACACCGCGTCATAGCCGAGCCAGTGGAGGCGCTTCGCTCCTCACCTGCCTTTCATGGTGCAGCCATGGATGGCATTGCCGTGCGGGCTGAGGACACTTTCAGCGCCTCAACGCGCACACCTCTTGCACTGGAAATGGGTAAGAAGGCTTTCTGGATCAACACCGGCCAACCCCTGCCCGCAGGATGTAACGCTGTCATTATGGTTGAAAATGTGAACGTGGCTGAAGACGGTAAAAGCGTAGTCACGGAAAAGGCGGCCTTCCCCTGGCAGCATGTGCGCAAACTTGGGGAAGACATTGTGGCCACGGAAATCCTCCTGGCGCCGGGTGTGGAGATTGGCTCCTACGAAATAGGTGCCCTTGCCGCCGCCGGCGTATTGCGCCCCACGGTCTTCCGCAAAGCTCAGGTGGCCATCATTCCCACAGGTTCTGAAATTGTGCCTCTACAACAGGCCCGAGACGAAGACTTGAGCAGGGGAAAGGTATTGCCGGAATTCAATTCCCTTGTCTTTTCCACCTGCATTCGCGACGCTGGAGGTCAAGTGGATGTGCGACCCATTGCGCCCGATGAACCAGAGGCCATTAAGACCGCTATCGTAGCCGCCGTGGAGGGCGGGGCTGATCTTGTGCTGCTCAACGCTGGTTCATCGGCTGGTAGCCACGACTATACGGTGGAAGTGGTGCGCGGCATGGGAGAGGTGCTTGTTCACGGCATCTCACTTATGCCCGGCAAACCCACCATGCTCGGAATGGTTACGGTTGCAGAACGGCAGGTACCGATTATGGGGGTGCCGGGATATCCTGTTTCCGCACTTATAGCAGTAGAGGAATTCCTTTTGCCTTTGCTGGCTGTCTGGCAGAAACGGGTATGCCCAAAGCGTGAATGTATTCCTGTAATTCCCTGTAATCCTCTGCCTTCTCGTCCCGGCATGGAAGAACGCATTCGCGTGCGACTTGGCATGGTAGACGGTACTTGTTTTGCCGTTTCTCTGCCGCGCGGAGCCGGTACTGTGACCAGCCTTTCCCGTGCAGACGCCATTATCACTGTTCCTCGCGACAGCGAAGGCTTGGACGCCGGAAAACCTGTGCAGGCAGAGCTTTTACGCAGTCGCAGCCAGATCGCCAACGCTTTACTGGCCATAGGCAGTCATGATAACACGCTGGAATATATTGACAGTCTGCTTCGTCGAACGCATCCACGTTTCAGCCTCACCTCTGCCCATGTGGGCTCGCTGGGTGGGCTGTTGGCTTTGCAGCGCAAGCAATGTCACCTTGCAGGTTCTCATCTGCTAGATGAGGAAACCGGTGTTTATAACCGTACGGCCATACGTGAGCATTTGAAGGGGACGCCCGTCATGTTGGTACACCTGGTGAATCGTGAACAGGGTTTTCTGGTTAAGCCTGGCAATCCTAAAGATATTCACGATGTGACCGATATCTGCCGTGATGATGTACGCTTCATCAACCGCCAGCGCGGTAGCGGCACCCGTGTACTGTTGGATTATGAACTCAAGCGTCGGGGACTTGCGGTGAGCAGCGTGCGTGGCTATGGCGATGAGGAATATACACACATGAATATCGCGGCGGCTGTCCTTTCTGGCAGGGCGGACACGGGGCTCGCTGTGCGCGCTGCGGCCGTGGCACTTGGGTTGGATTTCGTATCCGTGGGCACAGAGGAATACGATCTGGTTATTCCTCAAACATATGCTGAGGATGAACGCATCCTTGCACTTCTCGATGTCATTCGCTCTACGGTTTTCAAGAACAAAGTGCAGTCCATGGGCGGTTATGATGTTTCCCACACAGGCGAGATACTGTGGGAGTATGACGGGAAATAGTCTTCATACTAATGGACCCGGTGGTAGAGATTTTATCTTCCAGAGAAGAGCATCTAAACGCTGGATGTGGTCAGGTGGTCATAGCTGTCGGCGGCAAAGGTGGGATGCAAACAAGGCATTGCCCAGCGTTACCGTAGGGCATATACTAATAACAATATATCATGACATGACGGCCATCAGTACGGTGGTCAGAAACAATGGAGGCTGTTTATGTCGTCCACAGTTTATTTTGCCGATGCACATTCCCGTTCACATGAAGAAAGCAAACTGGTCAAGGTGGCCCACCTGTGCGAAGCCCTGAATCTCAAAAAGATCATCAAAAAAAAGGACCTTACAGCTATTAAGCTGCATTTTGGCGAATATGGCAATGACACCCACCTTAACCCGACACTGGTACGTCAGGTGGTGGATAAGGTGACAGAAGCTGGGGGAAAACCTTTTCTCACCGATAGCACGACGTTGTATTCGGGTACGCGCCACAATGCTGTTGACCATCTCAATACGGCTTATGCGCATGGATTTGTGCCTTCGGTGGTACATGCCCCAGTTATTCTGGCCGATGGTTTGTATGGTGAAAATGATGTCCCCGTACGTATTAACTGCAAGCACTTCAAAGAAGTGTATATTGCCAAGGAGATACGCCGTGCGCCTGCCATGATTGTGCTCTCACACTTCAAGGGACATGAGATGGCCGGATTCGGTGGAGCTATTAAGAATCTTGCCATGGGGGGAGCGTCTGTTCGCGGCAAACGCGATCAGCACGGCACTCATGTTACTATCAGTGAGCAGGATTGTGTGGGCTGTGCCAAATGTGTGCGTGTTTGTCCTCAGCATGCCTTGAGTATGCACAACAAAAAGAGTTCGGTGAACATTGAAAAATGCATCGGATGCTTTGAGTGCATTACTGTCTGTCCGCAGAAGGCCATTAGCATTGACTGGGCTACAGAGATGGAACCGTTTGTGGAACGGCTTACAGAGTACGCTTATGGTGTCGTAAAGGGGCGTGCGAAGAATATCTGCTATATTAATTTTGTGCTCAATGTCACTCCTGATTGTGACTGCGTGCCCTGGAGCGATATGCCCATGATTCCCGATATCGGTATCTTGGCTTCTACAGATCCGGTAGCTTTGGATCAGGCCTGTTTTGATCTTATTACCAAGTCTGCGGGTGGTGGCAAGGATCTGTTTAGCGAACGCTGGCCCCACACACGGGGGCAGGTACAGCTTGCCTATGGCGAGGCCATTGGTCTTGGCAGTAGAGCATATGAATTGAAAAAACTATAGCCGCAAGGGAATTGCTTGCCCCGTTTGTTGTGGGCAAGCTTCCCTTTCATTTTTGTACTGCGGATTCATAAGGAGTTCCTGTATGGTACGCTTTTTCTGTATAGCGCTGTGTTGCCTTTTATGGGGAAGTCCGGGTAACGCCCTTGCTGTGCAGATAGCGCGTCCCACCCCGGAAGTCGGCAGCCTGACCATTATCAATGCCACCAGCGAAGATGTGATGAGTATCAGTTTTCGGACCAAGCATGGTCTTACGTTTACCCATTATGATATGGCACCTGATGGCAGAAATGAGATGGAAAATCCTGGGGAAACAGTTGATATACAAGTTGATGTCGGGTTGAGTCTGTGGACGTTCAAAGACGTTCCAGTGGGGCAGAGCGTGGGTTTGACCTTACGCCATTCTGCGGCTCCTGAGATTGAACTGCACATGCCTGCAGGTGGGGCACGCAGTATCCCTGGTGAGGTACAGGAGTTACTGCCCATATCTGGTATGCAGCCTGTTTGTGCATTGCAGCGTTTTCGCCCTGGCATGACCATGAAGGATGTCTGCACTTTGCTGGATGCCAAGACCCCTCATGATGCCAATGGAGCCTTGCTGACAAGCCTTGGTTTTGCCGGATTGACATGGGCTGCGAGGCTTGAACCCAGACAGGCAGAGCAAGGGCAGAACAGTACCGCGGGTGATGCTGTTCTTGATCGTCTGGAATTGCGCCGCAAGCTGGATACGGCAACTCTCGACACGCTTTTGGGCGCTTTGCATACCCAGAATTATATGCCTTGGCAGGTGGAA
>JAFTDG010000018.1 GCA_017454325.1 Desulfovibrio sp.
CATGCCGGAGATCGAAGATTTACAGGAGGTGGACGCCATGCTGGAAGAAAACGCCGCCCGTTGGGAGACGCAGTATAAAAATCAGTGTATTGCCATAGGCCGGGCCAAAGGTAGACTTGAAGGTATGGCGGAAGGCCGGGCGGAGGGAATGGCCGAAGGTCGAGCTGCAGTAGCCCTTTCCATGCTGGAAGGCGGTATGCCCATGGAGCAGATTGTCAGGTTCACGGGGCTTTCCGTCGCAGAAATTCAGGCGTTGCGCAAGGTGCAGTAGTGCAATCCCACGACCCGGCATACAAGCAGTTTTTCAGCGATCCTGCAATGGTATCCAGCTTGCTGCGGGATTTCGTTGACGAAGATTTTTATGGTGGTGCTGCGGCGCAAGAGCATTGCCGGCACGCAAGCCATGCCGGAGATCGAAGATTTAAGGAGGTGGATGCCATGCTGGAAGAAAACGCCGCCCGTTGGGAGACGCAGTATTCGTGATATAAGTGCTTCTTTGCCTCTAGCCGTGTGCTTTTGGCAGGCACACGCGGCTTAGGCGGCGCAGATAGACCTTGTGTTTGTCCAGATAGAACGCCAGAGGACGGGCGAAATCGCGCCCCAGAATACCGTTTACGAGCATCTGACTGATTTCGCGCTCCCGTACGAGTACCAGCTGCGAGCGTAGCAATACATTGCGATCGGCCTCCGGCATAGTGCGGACGAGCTGGCGGAAGGCATCCTGGGCGCGTGGCTGGTAAAACCACATATACATGAGGTCCAGTGCGTGGACGATAAAGGCGCGTTCCAGCTCTTTGCCCCGCGCTCCGCCACGGCCATTGAGCCCACCAGTCCGTGCCAGCTTTACAAGGGCATCCTCGTCGGGAAAAAGCAGTTCCAGATGTGTATAGCAATCGAACAGGCCGGCCAGCTTGCCTTTGTAGTCCCACCGGCGCATGCGCATATTTTCTTGGCTGTCGGCGTAGCCCTCAATCACGGAAGCCACAGTGTCTGAGGCCATTTTGGAGATAATAGCAGCACTGGGCACAAGATAGAACGTTGGATCGGGTACAGCAAACCCCACGGCAATATTATACAGGAGCGCGTTGTAAAACGTTGCAACGGGAATGGCGAGCATGCTGCGCACTAGAGCTCCTGCAGAGGTTCTCCATGGAAAGCCCAGCAGGATATTGCGGCCACAAAGATACACGGCATTGAAACTGCTCAATACGCCGAAGACAAGCCAGGGATTGGTTGCCGTGGTAATGCCAAGGGTCTGTTGCAACAGACCAACGCGTACCAGACCTTCCAACAGAAGTACGGAAAACCCCGTAAACATAAGTGAATTGCACAGGCGGCTTACGTTGATCTGGTCTTTCCAGTGAATAAGCGCTCCGGTAGACGCTCCCCGAGCAGCCATGACCATCTGGGTTGCCGTACGCACGCCATTGATGCCAAACCAGATGAACGAACCGAACCATGCAAGGAATGTCCAGTCCTGTGTATACATAAAGGTCAGAAATGCGGGCAAAAAGCCTAGCAGGACTTTGAGAAAGTTGCCTCCGTGTATATAGGCCAACCCAGGGTTGGCCTCTGTTTGGGGGGCTTTGCCTTGCTGGGGCATGAGACCGTTGTTTGTGGCAAGACTTAAGCCTCCAAGATTAAAAACATTGCCCTTGGGGCATATGCGAAAACCCACACTGGCCGTTTTCCATACGCGGTGCTTTTCCAATCCAAGGTGGGCGCAGCCAGGCAGGCCTTGGAGAACGCGCAGGGCACGTTGCCAGAAGGAGGGGGTGCGGGGTTTGCTGAAGCGGATAAGTTCTTCTACAGGCGTACAGATTGGCAGCCCTGGCTGGCTGTGTTCCCGAACATGGTCATAAAATCTGCGGCCACGGGCGGGCAGCGTTTCTCGCAGCACAAAGCCCATGCCGTAGGAGGCGCGACTCATGGAACTCGTGCCCAGACGCGAGCCAAGTGGCTCGTTGCGGTAGTGTTCCCACAGCTTGGGCACATTGAGCAGAATTTCCTGAAATTTGGCCGCACGCGCCGTATCCTGATCGCGCATACGGCGTCCCATGTCGCGGATCATCTGTTTGACGCGCGGTCCTACGCCTTCGTTCAGAGCCTGTTGCAATGCACTGATAGCTTGGATGTTAGCGTGTTTGCCTTCCATCCAGCCACGCATGTTAAAGATTTCCAGGTGGCTGATGGCACCGCCGCTATCCCATAACAGCTCGGCTACATCTTCCACGCTCAGGCCGGCAGTGGTGAGCACAAGCCGGTAGCCGGAGGTCAGATCGGCCAGCTCACGCGTGAGATCGCCTGGTGACAGTCGCAGAAGAGCGGGCAAGTCGGCTGCCGTGCCGTAGGGCCCCACAACTTCGGCGAGTTCAGGATGCTCATGTGCAGAAAGCCAGTGTGCGGCAATATACTCGGCATTGAGGCCATCCAGAAAGGCCAGTTCGGCACGGGAGTCGGCGTCGTCACGTATCCTGAGCTGCGCAGCGCGTCTTTGCAGGACAGGCAGGATATGCTGATGCAGGGCCTCGGCAAGATGCAAGCCTGAAGGCTGGCCTCGTCCCACATGGCGCAGAAAAATTTCCGGTGTCAGTTCCGGTATTGTATTCTCCCACTGTGCGGCAAGCCTGGGGCGTTGTATGGTATTCCACAGGGTTAGGCAACGCAGCACGCGAGCACGGCGCCAGCGCAGCACATCCCGCCCAAGACGCATGATGCCTGCCACCTTGGGGCTGTGCAGGAATTCCAGAAAGTCCTCGTCAGAACTGAAGCCTCGTGGAATCCAGAGCAGGCTGATTTCACGGTCATAAAAGGGAACATGAAATTCCAGTCCGATACGCACTTTGATGCCGGTAATTTCAGCTGCACTTAGAATCTCCCTGGCAGCGTCCGGCTGTATCCAGTATTCATAGGCTACGGTAAGCGAACGCATCCCTTTTATCCAGGCATCCATAATCAGATGCGTGGGGGTCTTGCGTCCCTTGGTATTGGCGTCGTACACGTGGTCGTCAAAGGCCAGCTGGTTCCAGCTTTCAGGCATTTCTGGCAGATGGTAGCGTGCCAGCATATGGCGCACTACTTTAGGTGAGCCTTGCATGGTACGGCGGAAATCATGAGCCAGCTTGAGCTGTTCCATCTCGTTGCCATGGGCGCGTACCATGCCTTTCATGATCTGCATGAGCGCCCGCGCCGTGTTATGGCGCAGGGTGGAATGCGCGCTGTTCAATACTTCGTCATACAGCGTGCGCAGGGCCAGCAGTCGATCTCTGGCCTGGGTTCGTCCGGTCTGAAGATTGCGGAGCAAGTTGACGACGGCATAGGCCATGCGCGAAACAGGTGTAGCCACCAGTTCCTTAATGCCGTGGGGGTGCAGGTTGGGGTCAAACAGAAAAGTCTCGGAAGAGTCCTTGTCCTGCGCTAGAATATTATTGACCAGAGCGAGGATATCTCTGTCTTGCCGATCAAAATACATGCCGCTCCACGTGCCGCTCACGCCCGAATCTCCTTTTTCTGGCTGGGGGAAGTGTCTGTACTAGAAAGCCTGGCTGCCAAAAATTTTATCTTTTAGGGAAGGGGTGCTCTGTACGGCATCAGGGTCAATCCAGGGCAGGAGCACATGCCCCATGTCCCAGGCGATGGCCCGTACGATATAGCCCGCCGGATCTCCTGGATTGCGCTCGTGGATGGAAAAGAGGAAGAAATCGTGTACCTGGCGAGCTTCCATCAGACCAGCCTGAGCCAGGGACCAGACCTGTGAACCGGAACGGACATCATATATTTCCACAGACAGAGAAACTGAGCTGGTGCCGCTGTTGCCGCCATCTACATATTCGTTGATATAGCCGCCAACTACAAGCTCAGCGCCATACGCTCTGCCCAGGGCGATGGCACGGGCAGGCGAATATGGTCCCTTTCCACTGGCGTATTCCAGAGAGTGGAATGGATTGAGCGAAAGCCAGACCTGCCAGAATTGCCGGGATAGCATCTCGCCAAAGCTCACGGGATCACTAATCTGCTGCACTGTACGGAAAGGGATAAACAATGCACGGGGGCGGTGACCTAGTTCCTTGGTGGGGGCCATGTAGACGGCCGGCGGCTGTCTGTGGACAAAATTGTTGATCTCAATCTGGAATGGCGTACGAAAATCGCCTCGTACACGATAAATCCTGCGGCTGTCATCAGGGGCTTTGGCGCAGGCGCTGGCCATGGTCAATACCAACATCACGAATGCAATGCGGCGCAGAACGTGCCAGAGATTGCCATGCCGAACACATTGCTGTTGCATGTGGATTCTCCAGACTCAATGCAGAAGTTCTGTGTTATACGTTCGCAGGCAGGACGGCAGTCCATGCCGTTGTGCTGAATTATACAAGATATGTGCCATAATTCTCCTTCAGCCTTGGGCCACAGACAGCATTTGGAAAAGCAGGGGAGTGAGCAGTACCACCACGGGTATAAAACCAGCAAGGGTCTGCGCCCAGTTGAGGCCCATGGCTGCGCGCAAGCCAACCAGGAGGCATGCCACCATCCAGATAAAACCTGCAATGGAACCAAGCAGAGGGACGACGCACAGGAGGCAAGGGGCTGCAGCGTAGGCTGTTATTTGGAATATAGAGGAGAACTCGGGCCGTGGTTTTGCCACAAAACCAAAGGTAAAATGCAGTAGTGTTGCCAAAATATAGAGCTGTGCTACCGAAAAGCCGGTTTTGAGCAACACGAGCAGGGGCAGGCTCGTCTTGGGTGAAAGCATCTCCAGCATCCTACCCAATTCCGGATCAGTGGCAGTGCTGGGTGCCATGAGTGAGAGGAATACCCCTGTCCATATCCATTCAACAAGCGCTTGGATAACGCTGATGCTAAGGTAGAAGAACAGAGCACGTAATTGTGGGGCTTTGGGGTTCAGTCTGCTGAAGAACTGCGGTGCCCCAAACATTACCCGCAGGCATGTTTGGTAAAAGGCAGCAATCCAGCCATCAGG
>JAFTDG010000145.1 GCA_017454325.1 Desulfovibrio sp.
AAAGCTCCTTCATTGATACAGTTCCCAAATCAAAAAATTCTTTATAATCGCAATAAACGGCGTTCTTGCAAAGAGAGCGTGGTGCGCTGCATCCACTGCCTCCCAGCCAATATATCGATTATAATGCTATGCAGCTACCCAATTCTGCACAATTTCGCAAGGATTTTCCCTGTGTTATGCAGCATCTGGCTTTTTGGGCCTATACCACGAATACAAACTTTTCAATACTCATCATGCTTGCAACCATGTTTGCAGAACAAGAATTCCACATTTTTTCCACAAACCATCTTGACGTATCAGCAAAGGTACTTATTTATTTTTCAACAAGGTTTTCCACAGGAGGCTTGTTATGAACACTACATTTACTCCCAGTCGTTGGTTTGCTCCCCGCGAGGCCATGCTCCGCAACGCGCCTATGCGCGACGACATAGACCGCTTTTTCAACAACTTCTTTGACGGCATGGTCACTCCATGGGCTCCAGGCTTTTTCCGTGCGCTTCAGGAAAAGGAAAACGACCTCATGCCACGTGCTGATCTGACCAGCGATGCGAAGGCATACACGTTAAAGATTGAGGTTCCCGGTGTGGAGCCAGACGACGTAAAGTTGTCTGTCCACGACGGCATGCTGGAAATTGCCGGTAAAAGAAGTGCGAAACAGAAGACAAGGAAAAACACGTCACCGAACGCAGCTACGGCTCATTCCGCCGCAGCATGAATCTGGCAGATGATGCCGATATTGACGCCATTACTGCAGCGCACAAAAACGGCGTCCTTACGGTAACCATCCCACGGCTGGCCAATACCAGAAATGCGGAAAAGGTCATCTCCATTGCCAAGGCCTGATACACAGAAAGTGTAAAATCCTACCTCTGAAAACGTCCACCCCTGCCTTGGGGCAGGGGTGGACGTTTGTGCACGTATATACATGCTTGCCAGTCTATCAGACATAGTGGTATGCATGCCTTTTCCAGACCAAGAGCGACACCGTTACAGCAAATGTCGCTAGTTCTGCCGCATTCCATGCCAGCCATATGCCATCCAGCCCCAGCAGGTACGGCATGGCAAATATTGCCACGACGCCAAAGACGAGTGTGCGCAAGACAGCAATGGCGGCGGATATGATCCCGTTGTTCAGAGCGGTAAAAAACGACGAACCAAAGATATTGCCCCAGCACAGAAGAAACACAGGGGCATACAGGCGCAGTGCGCGTGTGGTCAAGGTACAAAGGCTTGCATCATATCCCGTGAATACCACGGCCAGCGGCTGCGCGGCCACAAAGGCCATTGCTGCCAGTCCAAACCCTGCAGCCAGATTCAGCACCATACTCTTGTGAAAAAGGTTTTTAAGTTCATAAATGGTCTTCGCGCCATAGGCGTAGCTGACCAACGGCGCAACCCCCAGAGCGTAGCCCAGAAAAATTGCGGAAAAAACAAAGGAAACATACAGCAACACACCAAATGCCGCCACTCCGTCCTCCCCCGCAAATCGTAATAGCTGATAATTATATAGGGCCATCAGCAGAGGGTATGATACATTGGTCAACAATTCTGAAACGCCGTTACTGCAGCCACGCATGAGCATACGCACCGACCAGCAGGCACTTTCCAAGCACAACAGGCTCGTATTCGGACGGCTGAAATATACTATGGGCATGAGACCGCCCAGCATTTCACTTACGACTGTGGCCGTGGCCGCCCCCGCGATACCCCACTGCAACTCCATCACCAACAGGGCGTCCAGCAGCATGTTTACACAACCCGCCCCAACGGTGACGGCCAACCCCAGTTTAGGCTTCTCGGCCGTAACAAAAAAAGGCTGAAAACAGAACTGAAGCATAAAGCACGGCAGACTCAACAGCGATATGCGTCCATAGAGCAGGCTCTGCTCCAGCGTTTCACCTTGGGCACCCAACAGCATTGCCACAGGTTGTAGTACAGCCTCACCCAACAGTGCCAGCACCACACCGCTGCCCAGGGTGGCATAGACAAAGAGGGAAAAACTGCGACATGCCAGGCGGGGATGCTTTTCCCCCAACAGCTTACCCACAATGGCGGCTCCACCCGCCCCCAGCATGAAGCCCGCTGCCCCAAGAATACTCAGGAGTGGAAAGATGAGCGTAACGGCGGCAAATGCGGTTTTGCCCACGTAATTGGAAACAAAGAAGCCATCCACAACACTGTAGATTGATGTGAATACCATCATGGTCATGGACGGCAGGGTAAAACGGAGCAGGCGGCCGTAAGTGAAATGATCTGAAAGGTGTAGAGCCATGCAATGTGAAGGTAGCCGCTGAAGAACGCCCTGTCTACCCTTAACTGTCCATCTGTTCCCTTGGAGAAAGCAATGCTGTCCTATCTTTGGCCCATGGCCCTCGTTGTTGCGGCAAATATTCTCTATAATATCTCGTCAAAATCCTTGCCAAAGGACTGCAGCCCCTTTGTGGCCCTGATTGTCACCTATATTACTGCCGCATTCCTGTCGCTTGTTGGTTTTTTTGTTTTTGAAACGCAGAAAAACATCGTCACCGCCTTTCAAAAAGTGAATTGGACAGGCATAGCCCTGGGTGTCTCCATGGTGGGACTGGAAATAGGTTTTATCTTTCTCTATCGTAGCGGCTGGAAAATCAGCATGGCATCGCTGGTTGCCAACATCCTGCTGGCCATTGCACTCATCATTATAGGTATGCTATGCTACCGCGAACACATTTCACTGCAACAGGCCATTGGCATTATAGTCAGCATAGTCGGCGTCGGCATACTAATGACAGCACGTGATTGAACAAAGCCGCTCCAGAAGGCCGTTATATGCCCAAAGTCCTTTTTTCTTCAGCCCAGGAATGGGCGCTGTGTGGCGTTACTGCACTGTGGGGCGGAACTTTTCTTCTTGTACGCATGGCCATGCAGGAAAGCGGACCCCTATGGTTTGTGGGTTTGCGGTTCAGCTGTGCCGCCCTCATCCTGGTCTGTCTTTCCTTCCCCATTCTACGGGACATTACCAAACGTGAACTCGTTGGTGGCGCCGTTCTGGGTGCAGCCATCTTTGCAGGCTTTGCCCTGCAAACGGCGGGCCTTGCCACCATAACGGCCTCGGCCTCGGCCTTCATCACAGCCTTTTATGTACCCCTTGTACCGTTTTTCGAATGCCTTTTCATGAAGCACAGACCAGGTCCCCTGGCCTGGACAGGCATGGCTCTTGCCTTTCCTGGCGTCATACTGCTCACCGGCGGTGACGGCTTCATGACCGGCCTGGGCATGGGGGAAGGCCTAACCCTGCTCTGCGCCATAGCCTTTGCCGGCGAGATCATCCTCACGGGCATCATCGTGCCGGGCACTAACCCCCGGCGCATCGCCACAGTAGAGTTGGCGGTCGGTGCTCTACTGAGCTTTGCATTCATGCCCCTCAGCGGAGAAGTTCCAGCCCCGTTCTCATGGCTGGTCGTGGGCAGCGCCTGTGGTCTGGGTCTGGCCTCAGCCTGCATACAGAGCATCATTGCCTGGGCTCAAAAAGACATACCCCCCACACGTGCCACCATTATCTACACAGGTGAGCCGGTATGGGCGGGTCTTATGGGATATATGGCAGGCGAACGTCTGCCCCTTTCAGCGCTTGCTGGTTGTGTTCTGGTGGTGACTGGCATTCTGGTAAGCAATCGGGATGGCCAAAAGACCTAACCGTAGCACTGCGTATTAGCAAAGACTCTTTGTGGGCAAGGGAAGCGCCGAACAGGCATCTCATACAGGGGGCGTCCCCTGTATGAGATGCCCTTCGTGCACTGACACTTAAAACGCATAGTTCAATTCAGCAAAATACGCCTTGGGATGTGCACAGGC
>JAFTDG010000146.1 GCA_017454325.1 Desulfovibrio sp.
CGATCTCCTGCTGCAGGTCCGTGCGAACTGCAGCGATCTCCTGCTCCAATTCCGTACGGATTGCTGCGATTTCCTGCTGTAGTTCCGTGCGAACCGCAACAATCTCCTGCTGCAGGGTTGTTCGCGTTTCTGCTAAATCACCCTTGGAGGGAAATTCCCTATGGCTGGCCTCATCGTAATTATGAACGATGCCCTGCATAACCTCCACTCTAATAAGTACAGATTTTGAAAAAACGTCAAGATGGGATATGAAAATGCCCTTACTGCTTCTTTGGCAATGCCTGTATCTCCTCTATGGAAAGGCCGGTAGCCTCTGAAATTTGCTGAGCCTCCTGTGCTGTTGGTTGGCCTTCACCTTTGGAGGGCGAGATCTGCGTCAACACAAGGCCTGGCAATCACCAAGCTGTTCCTTTTGCTTGAAAAAAGACTCTGCGGCAATAATTTTTTCCATTGCGGCAAAAAACGCAGTTACAACACGCGGGTCAAAATGTGTTCCGCTCTCTTCACGAATAATGGCAAAGGCTTTTTCCAGTGAAAAACCTCTCTTATACGGGCGATCTGACACAAGCGCATCAAAAACGTCTGCAACGGCCATGATACGCGCGGAGAGCGGAATGGCATCGCCAGCCAACCCCTCAGGATACCCTTTGCCATCCCAGCGCTCGTGATGGCTTTCGGCCAGATGTTCCGCCTCTGCCAAGTACTGGGAGTCTAGCGTAATATCAATAATGTGCCGGATAATCTCGCCGCCGGCAGCGGCATGCTTTTTCATGGTAACAAATTCATCGTCGGTCAGTTTGCCCGGCTTATTGAGAATGACATCAGAAACGACAATTTTACCAATGTCATGCAGTGGTGCGGAGCGCACAACATTGTCAATGAAACTGTCAGTGATCTGTCCGGGAAAGACGTTTTCCTTCTGCAGCTGCTGCATAATGATTTTGACGTAGGCAGCGGTCTTCTTGATGTGCTGGCCGGTAGTGGCATCACGACTTTCGACAAGGTCGGCCAGGGTAAGAATCATGGAATCGCGCATGGCTGCAAGATGCGCCCGGTGTTCCTCTGTGGTCCTGATTTCCCGGTCAACAAAATTTTTCAATGCCGCAACCATTGTGCTCAGTGCGTTCTTAAGCACACCAAGTTCGTCATTTCTCGTGATATCCAGTGTGCTGTCCATATGTCCGGAAGTCACAGCACTGGCAAAATGACTTATTTTGAGAATATCCCTGGTGACGGGACGAATAATGCAACAGATAATAATGCCGATCAGCACGGCACTGCCCAGCGTGAGGAGAAAAATCAGATTGCGGATAAAAGCTTCCTGGCTTTCTATTTCACTGGACGCAATGCAGGAAACTGCGATCCAGCCGGAAAGGCTGTCCTTGCTGTAGACGGCCACACGGGGCTTGCCGCTGCTGTCTCTGTAATCTTTCTTAATGCCTGTCTCGCCGCCTTTCAAACCGTTCATCCACGGCTGATAGTCAAACATATTCATTGACTGAATCTTTGCCCATACATTGTGCGCAAGCATCAACCCGGAATTACCGTCTACAATATAGGCGTACCCTGTCTCTGCCATTTTTACATTTTTAATGGTCTCGGCAATTATCTGCTCACAGGAGATGACCGCATAGACAACGCCACGGATAGCGTCTGCGTAGTCACGCACAGGCGAAGCTACAACAATGGACTTTTGCCCGGTGGACTTGCTCACCAGGGGTTCAGAAATGGTCTCTTCGCCAAGGATGGCACAGGTAAAATATGTTCGGTCAGCAACATGCACTTTGCCCACAGAATGAATATTACTGCTGGCAATAACGTTACCGTCCATATCAGTCAGGTTGAACTGTAAAAAATCCGGAAAGATGTCAGAAAGATTTACCAAAAGTTGGTTTGCATCCGTCTCGTGGTAATTAGCGTCATGCACAAGCATACGCAGTGTTGGCATGGCAGATATGGAGCGCAGTATGTTTCTGTATGCCTTGACAGTGCTGTGGATGTTTTTACTCAGAATGTCATTGCCTGCAGCAAGCATGGAAATGATGTTATTTTCAAACCTATCAATAATAAAATGAGACAAAAGGAACGCGCTTCCCCCGATGAGGAGTACTATTGTCAAAACAATAGGGATAAGAATTTTATTCTGCAAAGTTACTTTCATATCAGTTACATATTGGAATGTAACGCACAAAAATGCAAGTCCAATTATTCCCCTCCTGCCATCATGTATACCGGCGAGAACCGACCGTTTCGAGTATAGGGAAGGGCGACACTCTGTGCCGCCCCTGATCCCCGTTATACTGTCCTGACCTGCAAGCAGGCCGTGTGTCTCTATGATAGGCCTATTCTTCCTTCATGCGCTCTACCAGGGCGGTGAGGGCTTCTGTCTGCCGCGCCAGTTCGGATATGGCCTTGGCCGCTTCGGCCATGGCAGCCGCAGTCTGGCCGGACATGGCGTTTACCGTAACCACAGACTGGTTGATTTCCTCACTGGCTGCAGACTGTTCCTCGGCGGCGGCGGCTATGGCCCGCACTTGATCAGCGGTCTGCTCCACATTGCCGACTATCAGCTGCAGAGCCGTGCCAGACTGCTGGGCGAGCCCATTGGCCTGTTCAACGGCTGTCAGGGCCTCGGCCATCTTGTCCACGCTCTTCTGGGCGCTGTCCTGAATGGAAGTGATGGCCCTGGAAACGTCGTTGGTGGAGGCCATGGTCTTTTCCGCCAGCTTGCGCACCTCGTCGGCCACCACGGCAAATCCGCGACCGGCCTCACCCGCACGGGCGGCTTCAATGGCGGCATTGAGGGCCAGCAGGTTCGTCTGGTCGGCGATGTCAGAGATAACGCCCATGATCTGGCTGATATTCTGGGTATGCTCGTGCAGCTGGCCCATGTCTTCCTGCAGCTCCAGGGAGACCTTCTGCACCTGACCGATGCTGTTCATGGCATCCGTAATGATCTTCTGCCCTTCTTCGGCATTCTGCCGCGTCTCACCGGAAACCGTAGACGCAGAGGAGGCATTGCGCGCCACCTCCTGCACCGTGGCGTTCATCTCGTTCATGGCCGTGGCCGCTTCGGACAGACGGCTGGAGGATTCCGCTGCGCCGCGGTCTGACTGCTCAATCTGGGCAGAAAGCTCACTGGCAGCGGCGGATATGCCGTGCACCACAGCATCCAGCTGCTCGGCTGCCGCATGCATGCCCTCGCGCTTGGCGTTCTGCGCTTCAAGGGCTGCGGCTTCGGCCTGCCGCATGGCCTGTTCGGCCTCCTCACCCCGTTGCTTGGCCTCGGCCGTGGCCTGATCGGCCTCGTTTATCTTGCCCTTGAGCGAAGCAACCATATCCCTGAGGGCACCAACCAGGTCGCCGATTTCGTCCTTGCGCGGCCCGACCTGCAAGGTAGAGTCCAGATTGCCCTCAGAAACGTCCACGGCGTAGTCCACAGTACGCTTGAGCGGCGTCACTAGGTTGCGGAAGAACAGATAGCCAAGAAGGCTCAGTACGAGCACAACGACGAGTGTGGCCACAAGACAGTAGAAGGCGATGTTGTTGACAGTCTGCTCCACCACCTCCACGCTGCTGCCGATGAACCACATGCCGAGAATGGTGCCTTGGCTGTCCTTAATGGGCCAGTACACCGTTCTGTATGCCTTGCCCAGAATGGTGGCAGGCGCGGCATAGACCCCGCCGCCCTGCAGCACGGCGCTCTGCACCTTGGGATTGTTGAGCTGGGTGCCAACGGCACGCTTGCCGCCATTGCTGATGGTGGTGGAAATGCGCGTATCGTGGTCAAAGATGGTCATTTCCATGCCCGTGACCTTCTTGACTTCGTCCACAAAGACATGGCTCTTGAATGCCCGTCCCACCAAAAGAGCACCCAGCAGATTGCCGTCATCACGGATGGGCGCGCACGCGCCCACGGAAAGACCGCTCTTCTTCAAATCAACCGCTTCTGTAAAGGGCTGGCCGCCAAGGGCATGACGGACAATGTCATATTCGGAAAAATTGTCACCGATGGCGTTGTCATGCCCGCGGGCAACCACACTTCCCTTGGCGTCGAGAATCATGACAAAGTCGGCTTCACACTGCAGCATGGCCTTTTTGGCAAAAGCCGTAACGGCATTGATGTCCTTGGCCTTGAGCGGATCAATGAGCGCCCTGAAGGTGACCAGCATCTTGGCTTCTTGCAGCAGTGCCTTCTTGGTGTTGGCATAGGTGTCGTCCACCACCCGCCGCACGGTCTGCAGTTCACTGTGGATGGTGTGGTTGAAGCCATCGTGCATGAAGTTGCGCGAGGTAAAGAAAATGGCCAATGCACCAATGAGAATGCTGCATATGAGTACAGCCGTGCATTTGAACATGATGGAAAGACGCATGTATCCCTCCTCTATCATCTTGCGTCGCGTTCAGCAGCATGAAGGTAACAGAAAAAAAGGCTACGCTGCAGGCGTATGTAAAACGCAGTGTGCCCTTGACTACCATTTTCGTCAAAACTGCGAAAACATTTAGGGGGTGCAACGTCGTGAAACACGGGGCATGTTCCAGATGGCAAAAAAAGCCGTACGACACCGCTACACACAACGTCCCTGCCCATAAAAGCCAAAGCCGTTTCTTCCTGTTTCCTTTATATGGTACAGGGCAGCATCCGCATTGTCATACAGTGTCTTGTAACTACGGCCATTCTGAGGGCAAAGCGCAATGCCAATGCTTGCCGTGACAAACAGGGTATCATTGCCACCCAGATTATACCCGTATTTCAACATCGTTGATAATTGTCGTATTTTCTTTTTTATAATGGTTTCGTCATGCAGATCCGGAGCATAGACCAGAAATTCATCACCGCCCAGTCTGCATACTATATCGGCATTCCTGAAAAAGTCTTTCAATACATTTGCCGTGCGTTTGAGCACATGATCACCAGTTGGGTGCCCCAAGGTATCATTAACATCCTTAAAGTTGTCTAAATCAATAAGTATGAAGGATCCTGCAGAATCAGCATTTCTATGCATTGCAGAAAACAGCTTTTCAATGCCGTATCTGTTGAATACACCTGTCAGTTCATCTGTTATGGATTGTTTTTTGAGAGGATTCACCATCCCATTAACAAAATATATACTGATAAAACATATTATGCATGATATTATGAGAGTAGCTATAAAACATAACAAGGAATGATAGATGATTGATGCTCTGGCCTCTTTTTCGTTATTCCCTAAAAACCATATGCCAAGGTAGTCACCCTCATTATTCCTTATGGGCCAGTAAATGGCCTTATAGGGCACACCAAGAATGTTGACGTTTTCATTGAAAGCTCCATCCTTGTTGATGCGATCCAAAATATATTCATAATTCTCCAGCTTCGTACCAACAATACGTTGCCCGTCTTTAAGGATAGTTGTTGATACGCGTGTATCATCCTCAAAAACAGTCATATCAATATTGGTTACCTCTTTGATATTATCCACAAATGCATTGGTACGCATGGCATCGCCAATCATCAGTGCCCCAACGATGACGCCTTTCAAATAGATGGGGGCCGCTGCACATATGGAGATGCCATTTTTCTTAAAGCGTACAATATCTGCTGAAATAATTCCATCGAGAGCATTTTTCATCAATGGAACAGAAACATGATATCCTTTAGGTAACGTTTTGGCATTATCAAGTACCATACCATCAGCATCTACCAATGTTATAATATTGACACTATACCTCTGTATAATATAGTATATAAATTCATCATATGATTTTTCTGTCTTTTCTTCGAAACATCTTCTTGCAATTTCTGAATCTACTATACCGGAAATTTCAAGATATAATCTGTATTTTTCGTTGCGTATATTTGAATCAATAAGATTTGCCTGTATTTGAAGATTATGTTTATATGTCTCATCAAAATTATGATTCATTGAATAATAACATATACAAAAAATAAGCAGCGCAGCAATAAAAATGCTTATGATAAGGTATATGCTATTTTTTGACACATGCATTATTTTATCTAAAAACATAGTACATACTCTAATATCACACAGTTCTACTGTATTTCTTCTGTATAAAAAGCGTATCCATTGCGACCGCAATTCTTTACAGAATAGAGCGCACTGTCTGCATTTCTGTATAACGGCGTGTACGATTTACCGTCCTTGGGGTATATGGCAATGCCGATGCTGGCAGTAACCGTTAAGCGTTCACCATTGTCCAGCTTATAGGTATACTGCACAACATCCAGAAATTCCTGGGCTTTTTCCTGTATTATAGCAGTATCTTCCATGGTCGGGGCAAAAACAATAAATTCGTCGCCACCGAGTCTGGCCACAATATCCGTATCCCGAAAAACTTCCTTCACGAGGTGCGCTACCCGTATGAGGCATTCGTCGCCCACCGGGTGCCCCAGGTTGTCATTGATATCCTTGAAATTATCCAGGTCAATGAGAAACAGCGTGCCACTCTGCGGCGCTGCGGCAAGGCTTGCTTCAAAGGCCCTTTCAAAACCCGCGCGGTTGGTGATGCCGGTCAGCATATCCACATACGCCTTCTTTTCTAGGGGATTGACCACGGCTCGCACAAACATGACCCCAAGGAAACTCAAGGCAATGGCAATAACAAGGGTGGCCGCAAGGCAGGACAAGGCAATGGCTGTGATGGTCTGCTCCACGCCCTCCACCTCTGTGCCGATGAACCACATGCCGAGAATTTTTTTCTGATTGTCGCGCAGGGGCCAGTACACTGTCTTATAGGCCTTGCCGAGAATGCCGGCATCGGCACTGTACACCCCGCCTTCCTGCAGTACGCGGGCAAACACCTCCGGATTGTCCAGGTGGGTGCCGACGGCCCGCCCTCCGTCACGCATGATGGATGTGGAAAGGCGGACGTCATGGTCAAAAATCGTCATTTCAAGATTGGTCGTGCGGTGGATTTCATCCACAAAGGCATGCGTACGGAAGGCATCACCAAACATTAGCACGCCTACCAGCCTGCCATCAATATACACGGGCGCCGCCGCCGCCACGGAGAGGCCGTTATTGCGCAGCTTGACAACGTCAACAGTAGCAGTGCCTTTCAGGGCCTGCTGCATGACGGAAGATTCGCTGATATTGTCGCCACGTTTTTCCCAGTAGCCGCGGGCCAGCACCGTGCCACTGGCATCGGTTATGGTGGCAAAGCTGGCCTTCAAGGTCTCGTTGGCGTGCCTGGCAAAAGCAGAAAGGAGCAGCGGGTCATTGGCCCGGAAGGCCCTGTCCAGCTCCACGGACTGGGTGAGCATGATGGCTTCCTGCAACCGCCGGGTCTTGAGGTTTGCCAGGTCATCGTCCACCACCTGGCGCATAGTTTCCAGATCTCTCTGGATGTGCTTCTCAAAACCAGCATGCATAAAATGGTTTGAGCTGAAAAAAATAGCCAGTGCAGCGAGCAGAATGGCGACAATAAGCCCGCCCATTTTTTTGACTACGGTGGCGAAACCTCTCTGCAGCCCCATGGGCACCTCCCCCAGATGTCACGATGATGCTTACAGCCATGTCTGCAGGTGCGCAGTACATACCCGCCGACGAGATTCCCAATCACGTACCATGCACATACAATCACCGACTGCCGAAATCGTTCTGTTTCTGCCGCAGCTTCAGACAGTGCACTGCGGTGACTGTATAACGTATTGAAAAAAAAAAAAAAAAAACAATAGTCAAATACTATTCTTTACCTGACAGAACAGCTAAAAAATGCCATAATGCTGCAAGCTTAGCATACTATTCAAGTAAATTGAAGCCCTGAAACACGTTTTCAAACAACATGCTGTGCAAACATGCACAGTGCCCGGCAGCGCTTCACAGAAAACGCTGCCGGGCACCACACAATGTACCCCA
>JAFTDG010000147.1 GCA_017454325.1 Desulfovibrio sp.
CAGGCCACGCTGTATCACCTGCTGTCATTGGACAAAAAATGACGGACAGCCTTGGTGGATAGGCACATGCGCTTTGAATAACAAGGCTATTGACCACAAGACACTGTGCCACTGTGCTATTGATACGCCACCATTCTAATGGTTTTACGTCGGCGTTTATCCAGCAAGGAGCGCAAGGGACTCTATCAAGAATACCTGAAGACAGAGCATTGGCATACACGGCGGGCGCTGGCTCTGGAACGTGCCGGGCATCGCTGCCAGTTGTGCGGTGCCACAGACCGGCTGGAAGTGCATCATCTGAGCTATGCGCATCTTTTTGCAGAACTGGATAAAGACTTGCTTGTACTATGTCGTGCCTGTCATGGGCGACAGCACGGCTATCATGGAGAGGAAGACATGCTTGATCTGAATACACGTAACTCCGGCGGGCGGGTGGCCTATCTGATAGACAACGCCATGCAGGCTGGTGCCGAAGCCAAGGAAAAGGAACGGCTCGCAACTCGCACGCCACGCATTGGCGCATCACGTCTGGGGGAAGAATGTTTGCGCAAGTTGCAATACGAATATTTCAAGGCTCCAAAGGATACGGAGTTTAGCGGAAAAATCTTGCGGGTATTCTATCGTGGCCACGAGGGCGAAAACTGGATGGCCGAGTGGCTGCGCCTTGCAGGCTTTACGCTGTTCACCACAGATAAAGAAGGCAACCAGAAATGCTTTCATGCTCTGGACGGACGCATTCTCGGCTATGCCGACGGTGTAGTGCTGTCCGGCCCGGATGATTGCGGCCCCTATCCGCGGCTCTGGGAGAACAAGGTGCTTGGTTCCAAAGGCTGGAACAAGCTGGACAAGGACGGTGTGAAGCGTGCCTATCCTGTTTATTACGGACAGGTCCAGCTGTATATGGCGTACTTCGACCTTACGGAGAACCCTGCGCTGTTTACGGCCCTGAATGCTGACAGCATGGAGATTTACGCTTCAGACGTTGCCTTTGATCAGGCGACGGCACAAGAACTGTCCGATAGGGCTGTCAATCTGGTGAAGGCCTGCGAGGCAGGTCAGCTCCTGCCCCGCTGCACAGAACGCGAAGACTGGTTTACCTGCAAGTTCTGTGATTACCATCAACGCTGCTGGGAGCAGTCATGATGGCGGCACGCGTTGACTACTTCGATTTCAACAGTGCCGACAGACAACCATCAAATGATACGCCGCGACAACCGCCCTGGCAGGCCTCGGAAAAGTTTCGCCAGTTCATGCACTCCGTGGGGCTGCGGCCTGACGGTGAGATACTGCCAACTACTGAACGTGTGGAACGCTGCCCCGTAGCCGATGACAAGCCAACCAAGAAGTCGGGATGGTATGTCTTCTTTAATGATGGCTTTGCCGTTGGTGAATGCGGCAACTGGAAAACCAGTGAAACATGGTCGTGGTCCAGCAAGGGCGAAAACCAGCGCAATGCGGAAGAAGAACGCCAATACCGCGCACAGATAGAACGTGCCCGACAGCTGCGTGAGGACGCTCGCAACAGGCTGGCTGCTGCGGCAGCTAAAAATGCATCAGCCGTCTGGGCACGTGCAACGCCATGTGAAAAGCATCCCTACCTTGCCGCCAAGGGGGTAAAATCCTTTGGTCTGCGCATTGACAATGGCAAGTTGTTGGTACCCATGTATGATGTTCATGGTGCTATCCACTCATTGCAAAAAATAACGTCATCACAGGAAAAGCGCTACGAATTTGGCGGTGAAAAAAAAGGGTTCTTTTTCTGCATTCATGGAACTGGATACGTTGCAATATGCGAAGGCTACGCCACGGCGGCATCTGTACATATGGCTACCGGCTGGACCGTTCTTGTAGCCTTTGATGCTGGCAATCTGCTGTATGTTGCCGAGGCGTGGCACAAGGCACACCCTGGGGACAAACTGATTGTCTGTGGCGATGACGACCGCTGGAAGGAGAAAAATACTGGCCGCACCAAGGGTGATGCATGCGCTGCGGCACTGGGCATTCCGGCACTGTATCCCGTTTTTGCTACGGATGACGGCCAACCGACGGACTGGAACGACCTGCACCAACGAGAAGGCCTTGAGGTGGTGCGCCAGCAACTTATGGGCAATGCGCAAGCATACACCATCGATGTGACAGACTGGCAGCTTTCGCCGGACGATTTTCTGGTTGAGCCACCTGTCCGAGAAGACCTTGTAGAAGACACCTTCCCTGCTGGTACCGTATGTCTATTGGCGTCCCTTGGCGGTACAGGCAAAAGCTTTCAGATGACAGACCTTCTTTTGAAGGTGGCAACAGAAACGGCAAGCGGTGGCATGGATTTCAACGATGAAACGTTCTTTGGCCATCGCATCATGCAGCATGGTCCAGTAATCATGTACGCGTCTGAAGACACGGATTTGGACAACAAGCGGCGCATCTATTCTCTGCACCGCAGATTTCCAGATCATCCGGTGCATGTGGTTTCGGTGATTGATGCCGTAGGGGCGTACCCCCTGTTTTTGCCTGGCGATAAAAATGGGCCGCTCTGTTCACAAAGATGGAATGAAGTCATGGAACAGGCCGCGCGGATCCGGCCACGGCTGATTGTCTTTGACCCGCTTTCTTCTTTTGCCAGTATGGACCTGAACAAGTCAGAGTTCGCCAACTACGCCATGAGCATGTTTGCACACCTGGCATCTATCACCGGTGCCTGCGTGATCGTGCTTCACCATCTTGCCAAGTCAAAGGACAATATCACCACGCCTGAACAGGCACGAACGCTTGTGCGCGGCTCCACGGCACTTATCGACCGTGTACGCGCCGCCTATGTGCTTTGGCATGCCGGAGAAAAACAGAGCAGGGAAGTATGCCGTCTGCTGGGCGAAGAATGGAAGCGCAACAAGATTATCATGGGGTGCCTGTGTAAAGAAAATTTTGGTGGTGACTCTTCCATCAAAACATTCATACGCCAGGACAACGGCTTGCTGACTGTCTGTGATGCCAAGATCAAGGCCGCTGTCAGCGAGAGCGTGCCGGATATCCTTGACGCAATAGAAAGTGCGTGCGCTCTTGCAGCCGAACGTGGACAGCCGTTCACCCAGACTGGCAGCACAGGGATATTTGAACGGAGAGACATACTGCCTGAAAGCCTGCGCAGCATAAGCAAGCATAAGATGTGTGACTATGTGCAGCAGCTTCTTATGGAAAAACGCCTGAAAAAATGTGTCGCCAAGGGAAGCTCCACACCAAAATGGTTGGATGTGCCAGGTGGAGATTTTTATATGGGGACGGGTGAGATAAAAACCGGTGCAAAGAGCGCGGAGTAGCAAGATATATGCCAAAATTTTTAAAAAAATTAGAGGCACTTGATGCTTCCCGGGCTTCCCAAAAATCCATTCCCGACGATTTCTATGTATACCAAGGGTTTTTGGACGCGCTTCCCGCGCTGCCCG
>JAFTDG010000148.1 GCA_017454325.1 Desulfovibrio sp.
CTGGCAGGGTATGATATTTATATGGGCGAGGTGCTGCTTTCTGTCGCAGTCATTGTGTGCGTCGGCTGTTTGTGCATGCTGCGCAACCGTACGGCCGTCGCCTTGAACACCCTTCTTGCCATAGTGCTCCTGCTTGGGGCCATTGGTTGCTTTATTGCCATTTTCGGGCAGCTGGATGGTGGCTTTGCAGCTCTGACGCCGGCCTTTGCACCAAAGAAAAACTCGCTGTTTCAGGTATTTAATATCCTGGCGCTTGCTCCCTGGGCCTATGTGGGTTTTGAAGCCGTATCCCATGTGACGGGGGAAATGTCGGGCAGACGTAGACTGCTTTTCGGGCTTATGGCAGCAGGCGTGATTGCCGCTGTGCTGACATATGTGGCGCTTGTGCTGGTAGGGGCCATGCCGCTTTACGGTCTTACGGACTGGGGAACCTATGCCGTGTGGACGGAAAATGCGGATGCTGCCAATGCCAGTGCCCGTATAGTGGCCATGCCCGTGTTCAAGGCTGTGTCGCAATATCTGGGTTCTACTGGCATGACTGTACTCGGTTTCGCCATCATAGGTGGGGTTGGTACGGGGATGTTTGGCTGTTATATCGCACTGAGCCGTCTAACCTGCGCCATGGCTGACGATGGTATACTTCCGGTATGGTTTGGGCAACGGACAGAACATGGCATTCCCGGTAATGCGTTTTTGTTCATTATGGGCATTTCGATTGTCATTGCCTTTGCGGGACGCACGGCCATCGGCTGGATAGTGGATATTACCAGCATCTGTGCCACCATTGCCTACACCTATGTATCAATTTGCGCGTTCAAGCAGGCCAAGAGTGAGGGTAACAGCCTGTACCATGCCACGGGCGTGGCCGGCATAGTGCTGGGCATGGCATTTTGCGCCTTCACCTTTGTGCCCAACATTTGGTCCATTGCCTCCATGCCTACAGAGTCATATCTGATTTTTTCCCTGTGGGGTATTATTGGCTTCCTCTTCTTTTTACATATTTTCAGGCGCGACGTTACGGAGCGCTACGGGCGTTCCACCTTTGTCTGGCTTGTCATGCTGTTTTTCGTCTTTGTTTCTTCGCTCATGTGGATGCGTCAGGAAGTACATGATGCATCAGTGGGTATGGTCTCACGTGTGAGTGACTACCATCACCAGCGGGCAGAAAAGCGTCTTTCATCTGCATCCCCTGCCACAGACGATAGTGTGCACGATGTGGACAAATTTTTGCGGAGTGAAGTAGACTCCTTTAATAGTCGACTGCTTAAGCACAGTGTCATCCAGATGCTGCTTATTCTGGTAAGTATCTGCGTGATTTTCAGCGTATATTCACTAATGCATACGCGGCGGCGTAAAGTGGAATTGGAAAAACTCAAGGCGGAGGAGGTGAGTCGTTCCAAGAGTGCCTTCCTCTCTAATATGTCGCACGATATCCGTACGCCTATGAACGCCATCATAGGGTTTACAGACCTGGCACTAACGAAGAACGACTTAGAGACCGTGCGTGACTATCTGCACAAGATCAAGCTCTCCAGCAATCATCTGCTGTCGCTTATCAACGATGTGCTGGAGATGAGCCGCATTGAGAGCGGAAAAGTGGAATTACAGCCCGCACCCATGAGTATTCCCGAACTGCTGCACAACCTGAACACTATTATCATTGGCCAGGTGGAGGCCAAGCAGCACAGTCTTGAAATCAATGCAGTAAACGTGCGCGACGAAAACATCATGTGCGACAAGCTGCGTCTGAACCAGATTTTGCTGAACCTATTGAGTAATGCCATTAAGTATACCCCTGCCGGGGGGGTGATAACAGTCAATATTTGCCAGCTTTCTTCGGCAAACGGCGTTGCAGACTATGAGCTGCGCGTCAAGGATAGCGGTATCGGTATGTCCCCCGAATTTGCAGCGCGTATTTTTGAAGCCTTTGAGCGTGAAAAGTCGTCAACTGTCAACAAAATTCAGGGTACAGGTCTGGGCATGGCCATAACCAAGCACTTGGTCGACATCATGGGGGGCACTATTCGCGTTGAAACAGAAAAGGGCAAGGGCTCAGAATTCATTCTGAATTTCCGCTTTCCCATTGTTGAACAGAAAACCAAGCCCATCCTGCCATTGGAATTGAAGAACGTGCATGCCTTGGTGGCAGACGACGACTACACGGCCTGTGAGGCTATTACAGACATGCTCTCAGACATGGGCATCAGGGCAGAGTGGACCATGTCGGGCAAGGAGGCTCTGTTGCGTTGCACCAATGCCAGAAATCGCGGCGATGCCTTTACGCTTTGCATTATTGACTGGAAAATGCCAGACATGTCCGGCGTGCATGTGGCGCAGGAAATTACTGCTACGGCAGGCGAGAAGGCCCCAGCCATTGTGCTGGTGACGGCATATGACTGGCAGAACATCAAGAATGAGGCCCAGGCTGCCGGCATCGTGGCATTTTGCAACAAACCGGTCTTTGCCTCGGAATTGCGGGCTTCTCTTCTCAAGGCATTGGGCTGTCAGGACATACAGGAAAAAACCGACGACGCACCGCAAGCCAGGGACTTCAGCGGCAAGCGTGTGCTGCTGGTGGACGATATGGAGGTCAACAGGGAAATCGGTGTCGCCATGTTGTCCATGAACGGTATTGAGGTGGAGCAGGCCACCGACGGGGGAGAAGCCGTGGAAATGGTGGCCAAAGCCGCTCCCGGGTATTACGATGTTGTGCTCATGGATGTGCAGATGCCCACTATGAACGGCTATGAGGCCACTAAGGCCATCCGCGCTTTGGAAGACGCGGGCAGGGCTAATGTTCCCATTGTGGCCATGACGGCTAATGCCTTTGACGAAGACAAGAAGGATGCCCTGGCAGCTGGCATGAACGGGCACCTGGCAAAGCCCATTGACATGGACAAGCTCTTCGCCATGCTGCGGGAAATACTTTAATTGGGGGGAACAGGCAATGCCCATTTTTGAAGATGTTACCGAGCGCATGCCGGGCGGTTTCATTGTCTACACCGCCGACAAGGATGAGAAGGTCCTGTACGCCAATGCCGCTGCACTTGACATCTTTGGCTGTGCCTCGCTGGACGAATTTATGACGCTGGTGGATGGCTCTTTTCATGGCATGGTCTATCCCGAAGACAGGTCTACCGTTGAGGAGACCATCACGCAGCAGATCAGGGCAAGTTCGAACAAACAGGATCACGTACTCTACCGCATCCAGCGTAAGGATGGCCAGATTCGCTGGGTTGAAGACTACGGACATCTTGTGCATACGGAGAAGATAGGTGATTTGTACTATGTTTTCCTCTATGACATAACAGAGAAAAAATTGGCCGAGGATGAGGCACGGCGGGTCGCTGAGGCGCTTTTAGTTGAAAAACGTCTCAGTGAGGCCAAGAATGCTTTTATTTTCAATCTGTCTCATGACATCCGTACACCCATGAATGCCATTCTCGGCTATGCCGAACTGGCACGAAAGCATCTGGCTGTGCCAGCTCAGGCCGAAGCTCATTTAGACAAGGTGATTACAGCTGGCCAGTATTTATTGGCGCTTATTGACGACCTCCTTGAACTTTCAGAACTGGACGTCCATGGTGTGCATTTGAAAACAGAAGACCATGGGCTGGCCGGCGTTGTGGCCGGAGCTGTGAATATGTTGCGGCCGAATTTCGAGGCAAAGCATATTGCCGTTTCCATCAACGCAAGTGACGGCGAAGCAAGGGTGCTTATTGATGCGCCACGTTTCCAGCGTGCTCTGTCTCATATATTGTCAAATGCCGCAAAATTCACACCAGATGGTGGCAGTGTAACCATATCTGTAACTCGAAAGAGCGCTTCGCAGTCCGGCTATGTTCGTTTTGATGTGGCCGTTACAGATACAGGCGTCGGTATGGATCCGGAATTTGTCAAAAAGGCATTTGAGCCATTCGAGCGCGAGCAATCGTCCACGCGTTCCGGCAGGGCCGGTACGGGCATCGGTTTGACCGTCACCAAGCGTATTATGGATATTCTTGGTGGCAGCGTATCAGCCGTGAGCGAGAAGGGTAAGGGCTCGACGTTCACTTTGAGCCTGCCGCTGAAGGTCATTTCCAGTCAAAGCCAGGCACGGCCTCAGCCACAGGAGCGAGTTTTACAGACAGCCAGTGGTAGGGGTCGCATTTTGCTGGTGGAGGATATTGAAATCAACCGCATGCTGGCAGAGACCGTATTAACGGAAGCAGGCTTTGAAGTGGAATCTGTACCTGACGGCTGCGACGCTGTGGACGCTGTCGCAAACACACCGGCTGGCTATTATTCCGCAGTGTTGATGGATATACAGATGCCCGTCATGAACGGTTACGAGGCCACACGGGCCATACGGGCCCTTAACAGAGAAGATATTGTCGATCTGCCTATTATTGCACTCAGTGCCAATGCCAGGCCTGCGGACAGGGCCATGTCTTTTGAGTGCGGCATGAATGCGCATGTGGCTAAGCCCTTTGACGTGGAAGGGCTGATTGCGACCATTAATAAGTATCTGCCTAAGGAGTGAGCCCCGGCTGCTGTGTCTTTTACAGGCTAATGATTGTTCCCCTTTGTTCTGCACCAAATCCGCACAAGGAGCCATGTGTGAAAATTCTTGTTACCCCCCGTTCGTTTGGTAAAACCAATCCAGAGCTTTTTGAGCGTCTGACCAAGGCTGGCCTTGATATAATCCGCAACGATACAGGAAGCATTCTTTCTCAGGCGCAGATGTGTGAAAAGCTGGCCGACTGCCATGGCGTGATTCTTGGGGTGGATCCCTTGGACGCTACGGTGCTGTCAGCTGCCCCCTTGTTGAAGGCTGTTGCCAAGTATGGTGTGGGGCTGGACAATATTGATCTTGAAGCCTGCAAGGCCCGCGGCATTGCCGTATCGCGTACTGTGGGAGCCAACAGCAATGCCGTTGCCGACTATGCGCTGACGCTCATGCTCATGGTGGCGCGCAAGGCTGCCCTGATTGACCGCCGTTGCCGCCAGAAAGACTGGAGCAAGATTACCAGCATTGATCTTTACGGCAAAACTCTTGGCATCATTGGCCTGGGAGCCATCGGCAAGTTGGTGGCCAAGCGTGCACATGGTTTTAGCATGAAGATTCTTGGGCATGATATTGTCTGGGATGCTGCTTGGGCAGCACAGGCTGGAGTGGAACGTGCTGATGTGGATCGTATTTGCCGTGAAGCAGATTTTATTACTTTGCATACCGTACTGACAGATCAGACCCGCAACATCATCAATGCGGAGCGACTGGCTCTAATGAAACGCACTGCTGTTATCGTCAATACAGCACGAGGAGGCCTGATAGACGAAAAAGCTCTGTTGGCCGCCCTGGAGGAAGAACGTATCTATGGAGCCGGGCTGGATGTCTTTGCGCAGGAGCCTCCAGTTGATCCAGCTTGGTATGGGTTGGATAATCTTGTCATGGGTTCACACTGTTCTTCGTCCACTGCCGGGGCAACGGCTACCATGGGCCATATGGCCGTGGATAATCTGTTGCGTGACCTCGGGCTATAGTGTGTGGTGATTTCCACAGGTTTTCATGGCCGTCAAAAAAATGTGCAGAATGCAGAACTTGCTAATATCATGTTGAAAATATTGTAAAAAAATAAATGGCCTCAAACTTGCATTCTGAGTGCAGCATGCCGTGAGTATGTGAAGCGCAGTCTGAGGGTACAGACATACTGCTTTGCTCGCGGTCAGTTAGAATGAATGCAAGCGAGGTTTACATGAATCCCGTCATTTGGTTACTGGGGCTATCTGGCAGCGGCAAGACGACTCTGGGGTCATTATTGCGTCTGTATCTTGAAGGGCAGGGTATTGAGACAGAACTTGTCGATGGTGATCGCTTCCGTCGGCAGTTTGGCATAACAGGTTTTACACCAGCCGATCGTATTCACAATATCAATGCCATGCGTGACCACGTACTGGACCTGCACAGCCAGGGCAAGGCTTGTGTGGTTGCGGCCATTACTCCCTATGAAAGTATGCGTGCCCAAAACCGTGCCATGCTGCCTCAGTATCGTGAAGTATGGGTGCGCTGTTCCCTGCGCACCCTTGCGCAGCGCGATACCAAGGGCCTCTATGCCAGAGCTGCCAATGGGCGTGTGGCCAACCTTACGGGTGTTTCCGACACCTTTGATGAACCGCGCCATGCAGACTGCATTATTGATACAGACAGATATGAACTTGGTGTTTGCTATGAGCAGCTTCGTGATCTGACGCTGGATGTCCTCAATGAGGGACGGACGCTGCGATACGGTATGAAGTACATGCTGCCCGCAACACACATGCCGTATCTTGGTGCTGCGGCCATAGCACTGTAGCATGTGTGGGGAGGAAGCTGGTAAAGGACCATTGCCCCTGGCGGAGTCATTTATGCAAAGTCTGCGGAACGAGGTTGCAAGACCATATGCTTTGCGTGAAATATTGATTAGCTGGGCAAGAGAAGATTGGTAGTTGCATCTGCACGCGGTATCAGCTATCACAACCGCCAGATGGAATGAAGGCTGACTTTTTTTGTGCCAGTCGTCGAAGTCTAGTACGGTAATGGAAACATGCGTATACGCAGCCCCACAGCTGCATACGAAAGGCATGTTTCCTGATGTGTACAGCAATGTGGTACACGGTACTGTGACGCGCAGTACTGTATGCTCGCCTTGTAGGCGGGCATGTTTGTTTTTGATAAACTTTACAGCTGCCCTCTATTGCATTGAAATGAAGAAGTTTTTTTTCCTTCCTCTGTTTTGGTTGGCATACGCCTCGTGTTGCTATGCCTATTCAGCAAACGATTTCCTGCATGAGATGGATGAACCCGGCCTTTGTGCTCTAACCTTTGATGATGGACCTTCACGGTTTACCGGACATCTTCTGGACATGATGGCAGCTGAAGACGTTAAAGCGACTTTTTTCGTCTTGGGAGAAAATGTCCTTCATTTTTCAGCAATGGTTATAAGACAACGTAATGAAGGGCACGAGGTAGCAAGCCATGGGTGGTCACACCCTAATTTGGGCCGAGCATCAAAAGAAAGGGTCAGAAGCGAAATTATGCAGACTAATGCTGTCCTTGAACAGCTTGGTATCAAACCAAAGTTTTTCCGACCGCCCTATGGGAGTTTTACCCCCTATGTCGAGACTGTCACTAATGAACATGGCATGGAAATTGCCCTCTGGACGCATGACTCACGGGACTGGAAACGCTTGCCCAAAAGCTACGCGGCTATAGCCCCCTGTCAGCGGGCAGAGCACAGGCACGGGGTTTTTCTCTTCCACGACATTCATGAACGGACGGTAAATGACTTCCCCCGTATTGTTCGAGAATTACGGGCAAGTGGGTGCCGTAGGTTTGTGACACTCTCCGAGTATATGGAACACATGAAAAAGCCGAAAGAAATACCAGCCCCGCAACTTTATGTATGTCATATGCGTGAATATTGTCTTCCAGCCCATGCAGCTCATGTGAATGCACTGACGTCTCAGCGACATATTGCCCATGAGCAAAATGCCATGATGCATGCTACTCTTGATGCAACTTCAGTACACAACTAGGCTTGCTCAGCCTTCCTGTATGTATTTTTTGGTTGGCAGTCATGAGCTCTGGTCTGTGCGGGAAGCCTTTGCTAGCGTGACGCAATGATTGATTATGTACAAGCTCTAAACGAGGCTCAGTATAAAGCCGTTACCATTGGTAATGGCCCTGTGCTGGTGGCTGCGGGTGCGGGCAGTGGTAAAACCCGTACTATTGTTTACCGGTTGGCCTGGTTGATTGAGCATGGGCAGGCTCCAGAGGCTATGCTGCTGCTCACCTTTACCCGCAAGGCAGCGCGAGAGATGTTGCACCGTGCTGGTCTGCTATTGCAGCAAGGGCTGTTTGGGGTGCATGGGGGAACATTCCACTCTTTCGCTTTCGGGGTGTTACGTCACTGGAAGCCCGCTTGGCTGGGAACAAGGTCTTTTACTGTCATGGATGCCACTGATGTGACGGCGGCGGTCAAATATTGCAAAGACACGCTGAAATTGGGTAAAGGTGACAGATCCTTTCCCAAGACGCAGAGTATCGTGGGGTTGTTGAGTAAGGCGCGTAATAAGGAAATGCCCTTGGACGAAGTGCTGCAACGCGAGGCATTTCACCTGTTGCCGCACGCCGACGCACTTGCACAGCTGGATGCGGCGTATACTGCCTATCGCCATGATAAGGGCCTGCTCGACTACGACGACCTTCTTTTTGAGCTGGAAGATTTGCTGCATCACAATGCTGCTGCTGCTGAGGCCCTGCGACAACGCTATCAATATATCCTTGTGGATGAATACCAAGATACCAACCTCGTTCAGGCGCGTATCGTGCGCCTGCTGGCGGGAACTGAGGACGTTTGTTCCGGCAATGTCATGGCCGTTGGCGATGAGGCTCAGTCTATCTATGCATTCCGTGGCGCTAATGTTCATAATATTTTGAATTTTACAAAGCTCTTTCCTGGCGCAGCCGTTATTCGTTTGGAGGAGAACTACCGTTCAACAAAACCTGTACTGGATGTAGCGAACAGCCTTCTGGCCCATGCGACAGAATCGCTCCGTAAAAAGTTGTTTACACGCAGGGAAGGAGGTTGTGCCGTGCGTCTGGTGACGCCCTTGAGCGACATGAGCCAGGCTCAGCTGGTGACACGGCGCATAAGAGAATTGCTGGATACATATCTGCCGCACGAGATTGCCGTGTTGTTTCGTGCCGGTTTTCATTCGTATCATCTGGAAATGGCCTTGAATCAGGCGGGTATACCCTTTCGCAAGTATGGAGGCTTGCGATATGCCGAGGCAGCCCATATCAAGGACGTCATCGCATATGTGCGTCTCCTGCTCAATCCGCTCGATCTTCCTGCATTCACCCGTGTGGCGGCCCTGCATACCGGCATTGGCCCCAAGACTGTAGAAAAATTGTATGCTGTTGCGAAAAGCGGTGATGTATCTTTAACAGCAAAAGCTTTTGGAAAATATCCAACTTTTCATGAAGATATGCGCTTTGTGGATAGTCTGCGGGTCAATGCGGGTGCGCCGTCCTCAACGCTGGCCAGTGTGCTGGAGCACTACAGACCGCGTCTGGAAGAGCTGTACCCTGATGATTGGCCGCGTCGTCAGCAGGGATTGGAGGAAATAGTGCAAATGGCGTCGGCCTATACAGATCTGGATCTTTTTGTGGCCGATCTTGCACTGGAAACGCCAGAAGACGACGACAATCAGGATGAAGATGCGTATATTACCCTCTCTACTGTGCATTCAGCCAAGGGTTTGGAGTGGAATGCTGTGCTCATTATTGATCTTGTGGAAGACCGTTTCCCCTCGCGCCATGCTTTGGCCCATCCTGAAGACTTTGAGGAGGAACGACGTCTCATGTACGTGGCCTGCACACGTGCCCGTAAGGTCCTCGAACTCTATGTGCCATCATCTCTATACAGCCGGGCTGATCGCAGTAGCCAGCATGTGAATCCCAGCCCTTTTATTCGTGAACTTGCCCCTGAACTAGTGGAGGAATGGGTTGAAGGCTATGGTGGTCATCTTTCACGCCGACAGGGTGGGGGCTTGGGCTTGGGCCGTACCATGTGCGAAACTGATGCAGATTGCCAGCTTCACGTATCAGATGATGATACAACATTGGGGCATATTAAGGAGCAGACATGCGTTGAGACCTCTGCTGTGCCTGCTGTGAATGATCTGTGCTACTGCCAGCATAAAATTTTTGGACGCGGCAAAATTGTCAAGCAACTGCCACCAGATAAGGTTCAAGTGCATTTCCCCGGCTTCGGCCTCAAGGTTATCTTGCGTGAATATCTGATACTTGAGCAAAATTCTTCAAAATAACGTAGACTTCTTGCCTCAAGACCAAACACCATGGATATCAGGGCCGCTATCTCACATGGTTATCTGATGCCTGTTTTCTACGACAATCTGATGAAACAGTTATATATTGAGACCGGTCGCCCATTGCACGAGCGCAGCCTTGTTAAAGCCACCAGTAAACACACGTCCTTCGTGAAGGGATGCACCCGGCGCACTGGAACGCAGCCCGTCTAAAGCCTTGCCAAAGCCGCTTCCGCCAGATGTGGCAAACAGGATGATCGTCTTGCCATTGAAATCGTAGGCTTCTAGGAAGGTGTTAATGATGGTGGGAGCCACATACCACCATATGGGAAATCCAAGAAAAATGATGTCGTGAGTGGCCACGGGAGCATCTGTATCCGCCAGGGGAGGACGGGATGCTTTGTTCTGCATTTCTACCGAGCTGCGAGATTGCTTGTCTTGCCAGTTCAGATCTGCTGGAGTGTATGGAATCTGGGGGCGGATTTCATACGTGTCAGCGTTGAGGGTTTCTGCGAGCGTTTTTGCTGCCTTGGCCGTATTTCCACTGCAAGAAAAATAGGCAACAAGTTTCTTTTTCATTTGCTGTTTCCCCGGTGTTTTCGTTACTGAATCTGTTTTTTGATGTAATCATTCATCCAGTGCAAATGATTGCATAGGGTATAATGCTCATCGTATCTGCTGTTCTTATAAACGAATGTCAGTATGGTCAAGGAGTTCTCTGTCTTTTTGAGAGCCGACCTAAAGTTAAAATAGAAGCCGTTGAAGAGAAATTCGGTTTTCTTATCTGCACTTGTGTCGTGCATTGGAGGAGAGTTTTTTGTCTATGTGTTCGGCTGATGTTGGGAAAGATAAAACCCCTGCCGTCACCGGTGCGGCGGTATAGCCATCTACACAAGGAGGCACCGCAACGGGCATCAAATGTTATGGATGATGCCATGTGTCCGGAATAACGAATATACTTGCAGAGCATTGACCCCATTATCTCTATCTTTTATCAAAAGAAATATAAGCTAGTGTTGGAGCCCTACATGCCATTAGACAACAAAAAAGAACAAGAACGAGCTGAACTCCATCGTGTTATCTGGAATATTGCCAATGACCTGCGTGGGAGCGTGGATGGCTGAGATTTCAAGCTGTATGTGCTGGGCATGCTCTTTTACAGGTATATTTCGGAAAACCTGACGAACTATCTCAATAACAGAGCCGAGATTGAGGGCTGAGAGGGCCACATGAACATTGACGCACGCAGCCTGGAAAATGCTCGTCGCCTGTACGAGTTCGGCGACATTGAAACCATGGAAGTCGGCACCGTCAAGGGACTGCAGCAGGTGCACGAATACCTGTTCAGTGGCCTATACGACTTTGCCGGGCAGATACGGGAAGTGAACATACCTAAAGGGAATTGCCAACTGCCTCTATCTCAAAGAGGCCCTCGCCGCCATTGAGACCATGCCCGACCACACGTTTGAGCAAATCATTGCCAAGTATGTGGAGATGAACATCGCTCACCCCTTCAGAGAGGGTAATGGCCGCGCTACACGGATCTGGCTGGACATGTTGCTGAAAAAGCGCCTGGGGCAGGTGGTGGACTGGCAGCGCATCGACAGAGACAAATATTTGCAGGCCATGGAGCGCAGCCCAGTGAATGATCTAGAGCTGCGGGCGCTCATTGAGCCCAACCTCACGGACAGGATGGACGACCACGAGATCATCTTCAAGGGTATAGAGCAGTCATATTATTACGAAGGCTTTTGCAAGGCATTGCGGTATCGTGAAGGGCTGACAAAGCAGCAGCTTTCAGACATGACGGGTATTCCCAAGCGGCATGTCTCCGAAATGGAAAACGGCGAGCGGCCTATCGGCACGCTCAACTCGGCAAGCTCAACGCCAGGCGGCTTGCGGATGTCCTGCATATGGACCCAAGACGCCTTTTGATTGTATGAATGTGTTTCCCCGCCAGGCATTGGAAACTACCCATGCCGAAAAATAACCCTTCACTTTCCGTTGGAACGTTCTTCTTGGAGGGGTCAGAACAATGGAACCTCCTTATATTACAGCAAAGGACATATTGCGAAGTTGTTTTTTGCCAGAACACTTGGCCGCTCTTATAAGTAAGGAAAAGCGAGTCACGGTTTATGTCCACAACGGTCTTTCAGCAAAAGAAGTAGGATGCAGCAGAGACAATTTATGACATTCTGAACAGTGTAGCTGTGTGGGGTCAAAAAAATTGCCAGTAGGTAAGGACTGCATAAAATAAAACTAGGGATACGGTAGGGACAAATTAAAAAGGGCTTACAGGGAATTTCCTTGTAAACCCTTGATTTTTATGGAGCGGGAAACGGGATTTGAACCCGCGACCTTCAGCTTGGGAAGCTGACACTCTACCGCTGAGTTATTCCCGCAAAAATGGAGCGGGAGACGGGATTTGAACCCGCGACTTCAACCTTGGCAAGGTTGCACTCTACCACTGAGTTACTCCCGCAGAATTTACTCGCCACAAACCATAATTGCTGTTTGGAGGCGGCATCCAGATTTGAACTGGAGAATGGAGGTTTTGCAGACCTCTGCCTTACCACTTGGCTATGCCGCCGAGGTAACATCTGGAGCGGGAGACGGGATTTGAACCCGCGACTTCAACCTTGGCAAGGTTGCACTCTACCACTGAGTTACTCCCGCTCAATGAAAGAAAAAAATAACCGTTCCTTGTTTAGATGTCAATATACATATTGGCAATTATTCCTTGGGGCGATTATCCACAATACGTTGTGCCTTCCCTTCAGAACGCTGGATTGAACGCGGCTCCATGAGGCGAACCTTGGCCGTGACACCAAGAAATTCCTTGATAGACTTCTGCAGATTGCGTTCCAGGGTTTGCAGCTTGCGGATTTCGTCTGCAAAAAGATTATCATCCATCTCAACACGCACTTCAAGGGTATCAAGGTTGCGTTCTCTGTCGACTATAATCTGGTAGTTGGGTGAGAGACCGCGTGTTTCCATGATCAACCCTTCAATCTGTTGCGGGAATACATTGACGCCGCGGATGATGAGCATATCGTCGCTGCGCCCTTGGAGGCGTGAAATGCGAACATGTGTGCGACCGCAGCGGCAGGGAGTATAGTCCAAACTGGTAAGATCACGTGTGCGGTAGCGTAGTAAGGGAACGCCTTCCTTGGTTAGCGTTGTCAGCACGAGTTCACCAATTTCGCCGATGGGTAACTGTTCGCCAGAGACAGGATCAATTATCTCAGGCAGCACCATATCTTCCCATAAGTGCATACCACATTTGGAGTCCGCACATTCTATAGCCACGCCTGGTCCCATAATTTCCGACAGGCCGTAAATATTCATGGCTGAAATACCCATTTTGTCTTCCATGTCGTGACGCATGGCTTCCGACCATGGCTCAGCACCAAATACGCCAACCCGTAACGGCAAGTTGCGAAAATCCACTCCTATTTCCTGGCCTGCTTCCCAGAGATGCAGGGCGTAGGAAGGGGTGCAGCACAGCGCCGTGGCCGCAAAGTCCCGCATCAGCATTGCCTGTCGTTTTGTAGCGCCGCCAGAGGCAGGTACTACAGTTGCCCCTAAACGTTCTGCGCCGTCGTGCAGACCCAGCCCACCGGTAAACAGCCCATACCCGTAGGCAATATGCACCATATCCGTACTGTTCACTCCGGCAGCCACAAGACTGCGGGCTACAAGTTCAGCCCAGTTGTCCAGGTCGCGTCTGGTATAGCCCAGTACTACGGCTTTGCCGGTTGTTCCACTCGATGCATGTAAACGGGCAATCTGATCGCGAGGCACGGCAAGTAAGCCAAAGGGATAATTATTGCGCAAATCTTGTTTTTCTGTGAAAGGCAACAGTTTAATGTCAGTAAGAGATTTGATGTCGGCGGGGGAAATACCAGCCTCGTCAAAACGTTTGCGATAAAAGGGCACGTTAGCATATACGCGGTTGCAAACATCACGCAAACGGCGCAGTTGCAGCGACTCTATCTCTTCGCGCGGCAGAGTTTCCATCTTTGTATTAAACAGCACGGCCCTCTCCTTCTTCGGCTGGCGTTGTGGGCGCAAGACGCGCCAAATACCGTGTAATGGGTATGCCGCAATGCGGCGGTGCGGTCAATATGACGAGTCAAGAAATACAGAACAAATTGCGACGCTTCCTGATATTTGGTCAAGTCTGAAAAAAGGATGTCATTTATCCGGCCTTCAATGAGTGATAAGCTCGACAGAAATGAAGTGCTCTAAGTAATCATTGATAGAAGTCAGAAAAATGGAGTCAAAGTCGTCAGGGCCATATGAATAGTCCCGCTTTAGATCTATATTTTGATCTTAATAGTGGCTTCGAGTGAGCTGCAATAGTTGTATGTGGGCCAGATGCTCTAACTCCTCAGTGATACATAAAGCCTCGGCAAGGCTTTTCCCTGTAGCACAAAGGCCATGTCCGGTCATCCATACGGCGTTTTTTTCGGCTGCAGCTGAGGCCACTGCTTGAGCTAGAGCCTCTGACCCCGGTGGTAGCGCCGTAGTAAAACCGAGTTTGGCACGCCAAACTTCAGCCTCGAAAAGAGGCAGACGCAGGAAATCCTCCATTCTGTCGGCAAGATGCAAACTTAAAGCTAACAGATGGCGTGGATGGGTGTGTAGAATGGCCTGACAATTAGGGCAGGCACGGTATACTGCCAGATGCATAGCTGTTTCTGTGGAAGGGGGGCCACCATACAGCACTTGACCGTTGGCCAAAGCCACAATGCAGCAATCCTTTGCAGTAAGGAGGCCCTTGGCTGCCCCGGAACGGGTAATGCAACAACATTCAGGTTCACTGTTCAGACGCAGACTGGCATTGCCGTTGAAGCCGGAGAGCAGACCTTGTTCCCAGGCATTGCGGCATATGGAGGTCATTTCTTGCACCGGCAGGGCAGTATCTATCGGTAATATTGTTGCTCTGCTGTTACTCATTTGCTGTTTCCTCAAAATGAGTGTTGTGATCACGCCACGCACGTAGATCGAGGCGTGAAAGTTCGCCTTCGCTTGTAATGTCCACTGTATTGACGAGGTTGAGTAGAAGACGTTGCACAGCTTTATGTGCGGGATTGAAGGCAAAGGAAACGCCTTTTAGCCCTTCTACGGGGAGATATTTGCGCTCCATTTTCAGAGGGAGGATGCCTTTGTCGAAAAGCAGCAAATACAGAAGATAGGCCTTTGTGCCACTAAGAGAAGCGGTACGGCTTGTTTTTTTGATGCTTTCTTGTTTTAGGTCGAGTCGCGCGGGTTCCGCGCCATGGTGACGCACAGCATCCGGCGCAATAGCATATATGGGTGTATATCCTGCTCGGAGGGCACGCCAGCTGTACTCAAGATCTTCATACCCGTAACGGCCGTATCCTTCATTCCAGAAACCCAGTTTTTCGTGTAACGCTGCTGGAATGCAGCAGCATGCTCCATTGCAACAGGGAACGGCGAGCACTGTATTGCCATTGGCTAAAATGAGGGGGTGTCCTTTATGCCATGGGCAGAGTTGATAGCCCGCCGGCCCAATAGTCGGGTTTGACGTCATTACGTCTGTGAGTCGATTAAGCCAGTAAGGATCGAGAATTTCTACATCGTTATCCAGCTTGACAAAATAGTCCGCATCGGCGGCGTCATCCCATGAGAGGTTTGAAGCCACGGCCACTCCCATGTTCCGTTCAAGGAAGCGTATGCGCATGTGAGGGTGCGACTGGGCCAGTGTATATAAGTATTCTCGCGTACCGTCGTTACTTGCATTGTCCACAACAGTTAAGCCATATCCAGGAGGCGTTTTGGCCAGCAGGCTTTCCAGGCACAAACGCGTCAGCGCAAGCCTGTTCCATGTCACTACGCCAATATGTGTGCGCATGTCATGCTTGCCTCACAAAGTGGTCAAAACCGGAGTTGAGATTGTCCAATAACTTGTTGTTGCAGAGGATGTTCCCCCCAGTGGTAACCACGCCAAGACTCGTCAGACCTGGAATGGCCGCATTGAGAGCCGGCAGCATATCGGGAGCGCAGGAACCGAGCAGCGCGTAGTCTTCTCCGCCAAGGAGAGCTTCATGCACAGGATCCTGACCATGTTGCAGGGCATGACGAATTACTTCGGGATGCAACTGCCCACGCGCGAGTACAATTTCTGCACCCAGCCCCCCTCCCTGCGTCTGGCCAGTAGCCCGTAACCCGCCGGAAAGGCCAAGCAAGCGCGGTAAGTCACGCATAATGCCATCAGAAATATCCATCAGCGCAGGGGGTCTGGCATTATAGCCTGCGCGTGCCAACATTATGCCTGCATCTATTTGTGGTTCTGGGCGTAAATGGGCAGCACAGGCATCTGGCCAGTTGTTTAAGGCGTTACGTCCTGCCTCTTCCAAAACTTGCAACCCTACGCGTGCGAGCCCCAGTCGCCCCACGACAAAGAGTATGTCTCCAGGCATGCTGCCACCGCGTACAAGAAAGCCACCTTGAACAACAGGTTCGCCCCACACGGTAATACAGATATGGAGTTTTTCACAATGCGAGAGATCTCCTCCAGCCAGAATGATATTGTATTTTTGGGCCAGTTCCGCCATGCCGGTTATACATTTTTCCAACCATGGGACATCAATGGAAGCAGGTAAGCCAAGACAGAGTGAAAAGCCCAGGGGGCGTGCGCCACAGGCGGCAAGATCACTGATATTGACTGCCAAGGCTTTGTAACCTGTTTCTTCCGGTGTAAAGTAGGATTTGCGGAAGTGTACATCCTCAAGAAATAGGTCACTACTTATGGCCAAGGGGGTTTTGTTGCTTAATACAGCGCAGTCGTCACCACGGCCTAAAAGAAGTGAAGGATGTGTTACAGGGAAATGTCTGGCAAGCAGCGCCAGGATGGCATCTTCTGAAGGTATATCTGTGCTGTCGGAATAAGTGAGTTGCGCGGTCATGATCAGTTTTCCAAGGCTACGAGGTATATATTTGTATGTGTTTTGTGCAGTCTCTTCAATAACGGGCTGTTTTACTGGAGACGCTATATTGTTTGCCCATACCGTCGTTAGTATCAACAGATTTTATAATATAATTTGTTACCATATATAAAGACCGGTCACAATGACGCGATATGGCTGAAAGAGGCTATGTTTTTGGTAATTTTCTTGACAGGTGTACATGACTCGAATAACAAAAAAGAAGTGCGCTCGTAGCTCAGCTGGATAGAGCGTTGGCCTCCGGAGCCAAAGGCCGTGGGTTCGAATCCCGCCGGGCGCACCA
>JAFTDG010000149.1 GCA_017454325.1 Desulfovibrio sp.
ATCAAAAGCAAGCAGCGATATTGAAATTAGTACAAGATTTGGGGTTGCCCAGGGGATTGCTATGATAATCCCTATTCTGTCGATGGAGGATTTGGACTTTGCTAAAATCTTGAATGTGATACTGATAGTTTTGGCGGTCATTTTCTATATTCTTGGTGTTGCTGATTTGGCTTCTGCCGGAGAATGGAAGGGTTCATTCCTGATACTGACAATATCTTGTTGTATGCAGGCTCTTTTTGCGTTTTCCATGGGTACAATGGGTGCCATAATAATTGCAATATTTTTTGCATTAACACCACTTTACAAGTTTTGGGTGGTTTACATAACTCAACGTCGCACTGCAAGTTTTCAAATTGTTAACATAACATAGCAAAAGGTTAACATAAAAATAACATGCAGTACCATATGTCCGTGTAAAGTAAATGTGACAAAACATAACAAACACGAAAGGCGGTACTGCATGTCAAACATACTTTATCACAAAAACACTGCATTTGGCAAACTTTATTTGTTTTTTTACAAAATATTCAGGGGAGTGTCAGCGCCAACGAGGCATCTGCTTTCAACCTTTGCCTTATCCATAATAGCGATGCTCGGCGTGGAATCTGTGAGGAACAACCACCGCGGATTCCTGGCAAGGGCCACGGAGAAGTCCCTGAACGCATTCTACCATGCCCTTTCCTATGCTAAAGCGGACCACACCCGCTTTGTGAAGCAGCTTGTGTCGGAGACGCTCCGCGCCATCCCCGAGCGGCTGTCAACGCACCCTGTGTTCCTCTGCGTGGACGACACGCTGATTGAGAAGTACGGGAAGCATTTTGAAAATGTGTCGACCCTTTTCGACCATGCCTCCCACAGCGGTTCGGGATACCTGAACGGCCACTGCTTCGTGAGCCTCACGCTGAGCGTGCCCGTCACGGGACCCAGTGGGAAGAGCAGGTTTCTGTCATGCCCCCTCGCTTACCGGATGTGGGTGAAGGAACAGCCGGATGGGACGCACAAGTCCAAGCTCGACCTTGCAGCAGAGATGATCCGACAGGCCATGCCGGCCATAGGGGACGGGCGCACCGTCATTGTCCTGTGCGACAGCTGGTATGCCAAGGCCACTATGTTCTCTCTCACGAAAGAGTTCAAGAACCTTGACCTTATCTGCAATGCCCGGATCGACACAGCCATGTACGCACCCGCACCAGAAAGGACGGGAAAAAGGGGCAGGCCGAGGCTCCATGGGGACAGGGTCTCCCCGTCTGATTTCAAGCTGACCGACAGGAAGATCGGCGACTACTACCTGGGGCACAGAAGAGTGCTGACCAACCTGATGAAGGGCACCGTCCTGGAAGCCTTTGTCACTTCTGCTGACAAGGAAGGAGGGGCAAGGCGCCTGTTCCTCTCCACGATACCGGCCAGCGGGCTGCAGCTGTTCTGCGCTGACTACGAGAAGGCACCCATCAACCAGACAGGCAGCGGCCAGTTCGAATTCCTGCCGTACATGCTCTACTCAGTCCGCTGGAACGGCACGGAGGTAGGCTATTACGAACAGAAGACCTTCTGGAGTCTCAGAAAGTACATGCTACGAAGCAGGAATGGGATAGAGCGCATGCTGAATGTGATCAATCTGGCCTACACAGGGATGAAGCTGCTGCCGTATATAGATGCCGACCTTTCCTCTTTCCGTGACGCAAGCCCGCAAGAGGTAAGGTCCACCATTGGTCGACAGATAAGGGAGCAGGTATTTATTGCGTCTTTCGGCAAAGGCGGCGAAGTTAACATAAATTCTCCGTTGTTCTTCAAATGGCTTGATTACAATTCATACGGTAAAGAGACTGCGGCTTAAAGTTGTAAAGTGGTGTTATTTGAATAACTTACCGTGTAATGCGTGTCTGCTGTCAGCGTTGTTCCCCCGACATTGACCGTGACGGCCGGCTCTACTGCGCTGCCCGTATAGGTGGAGCCAGTGGCAACTGTAATAGTCGGCGTAACGTCGGCAAGTCTCACCGTTACATCGCTTGCAGGCATTTTCAGAG
>JAFTDG010000150.1 GCA_017454325.1 Desulfovibrio sp.
GTACCATGTTTGAAGAAACTTGTGGACGCCTGGCGGATTCCTGGCTGCAAAAGGGCGTTATCCAGGGGCGTGCCGAAGGCTGGGAAGACGGCAAAGCAAATGAACGCCGTGAAATTGCCCAGAATCTTCTTCACCTTGGGCTGCCCATTGCCCAGATTGCCGAGGCGACGGCTCTTTCCACCGCTGAAATTGAGGCTCTGCGCAAGGTGCAGTAAGACTGAAATCAATGATCAACCAAAGCATGTAGGCCGAGCATGGCGGTTTACAGGAATCGGATTTTATGGCCGCCAAGGAGTGAACATGTCGAGAATCGTTTTTCTGGAAGAACGCTGCAAGGGCTGCGGCTTGTGTGTGGCGGCCTGCCCCGTGCATATTCTCCGTCCTTCAGGGCGCTTCAACCGTCACGGTTATGAACTCATGGAAATGGCGGGAACCTGTACGGGCTGCGCCTCCTGCGCAATCATGTGTCCGGATGTGGCCATACGCGTTTTCCGCAGCGTGAAACCCAGGGAGAACGCAGCATGAGCACCGAACAGCGCATTCTCATCAAGGGTAACGAGGCAGTGGCTTTTGGCGCAGTAGATGCTGGCTTGCGCTGTTACTTCGGCTATCCCATCACACCGCAAAACGAAATTCCTGAAGCACTTTCCACTCTCCTGCCAGAGCGAGGCGGGCAGTTTGTGCAGGCTGAAAGTGAAGTTGCAGCGGTTAACATGCTGCTGGGTGCCGCTGCCTGTGGCGTGCCATCCATGACATCCTCCTCAGGATGCGGCCTTTCCCTTATGCAGGAAGGCATATCCTATATGGCGGGCAGCCACATTCCCGGAGTTCTCGTTAACATGCAGCGCGGCGGCCCGGGCCTAGGCGACATCGGGCCCTCACAGGGCGACTACTTCCAAGCAGTCAAAGGGGGTGGTCATGGGGACCACCGCAATCTGGTACTTGCCCCTGCCACGGCGCAGGAATGTTATGATTGCATGTTTCGTGCCCTGGCCCTGGCTTTCAAGTATGCCAATCCTGTCCTGGTTCTGGGCGACGCCATCGTGGGGCAGATCAAAGAGCCCGTGCGACGCGTGCCGCCTGCCGACGCCGTGTCCGAAAAAACGCTAGCGGCCCTAGCCGCGCCCTGGCGTATGGAAGGTTATGGCAAACGCGGGCCGGATGCGCAGCCACGCCTGCTCAAATCAGTCTATCTTGCGGAAGGTGCGCTTGCAGAGCGCAATCGGCTGCTTGCCCAAAAATACGCTGCCATGCAGGCCGAATGTGCCTGGGAATGCACGGATGTGGAAGACGCCACCCTGGTGGTGGTAGCCTTCGGTTCTGTGGCGCGCATTGCCCGCAGCACCATACGCAGATTACGCGCTGAAGGTGTGCGTGTCGGCCTGTTCAGGCCGCTCACGCTCTTTCCCTTCCCTGCCGAGGCCCTGTTGGCCCTTTTGCCGGGTCGCCGTTTTCTGGTTATGGAGCAAAACCTCGGCCAGATGGTGGAAGACGTGCGCCTGGCACTGTTTGGACAGCCAGGCGTCACTCCGGCCACGGTGCAATGGCATGGCATCATGCCAGGGTTGTTCGTCAATGCTGACGACCTGCGCGAACCCATGCTGCAAGCCCTCAAGGAGGCGTTCTGATGCCCACACAAAATCTGGAGGAGCAGCTACGTCCTGCTGCGGGGGAAAAGCTGGTTTTCGACACAAATCCCGTACTCAGCGAGCGCTTGACCCACTACTGCCCCGGTTGTCATCATGGCATTGCCCACCGTTTGGTCGGTGAAACCCTGCACGAGCTGGGCGTGGCAAGCCGTACCATCCTGGTGGCATCCGTTGGCTGCGCCACCTTCACTTATGACTATTTTAGTGTGGATGGTCTGGAAGCACCTCATGGCCGTGCCTGCGCTGTGGCCACAGGGGTTCGCCGGGCACGGCCCGAGGCTGTGGTGTTCACCTACCAGGGTGATGGCGACATGGCGGCCATTGGCATGGCCGAATCCCTGCACGCCGCCAACCGTGGTGAAAAAATCACATCCATCTTTATCAACAATACGGTTTACGGCATGACTGGCGGCCAGATGGCTCCGACGACACTGCTTGGCCAGAAAACTACCACAACGCGTGATGGTCGCTGCATGGAACGCGAAGGGGGCCCCATACATCTTGCCGAAATCATGGCCGGCCTGGACGGTGTGGCCTTTGCCGCCCGATGCGCCCTGGATTCTGTGCAGCATGTGCGCGAAGCCAAAAAGGCCATGCGCACAGCCTTTGAGGTACAGATCGAAGGCTTGGGCTATGGATTTCTGGAACTGCTCTCGGGCTGCCCCACCAACTGGCACATGGATCCCGTAGCCGCCAGCAAGCGTATTGCCGAGGCCATGATCCCCGTGTTCCCGCTGGGCGTATTTAAAAACAAACGCACAGAACAGTCCTCACAATCAGGGAAGGTGCACCATGCCTGAACAATATCAGGATGTCATCATCGCAGGGTTCGGCGGACAGGGTGTCATGCTCATTGGCAATCTACTGGCCCAGGCAGGCATGGAGTATGGCCTGGAGGTGAGTTTCATACCCGTCTACGGGGCAGAGATGCGGGGCGGTACGGCCAACTGTACCGTTGTCATGGACAAACACCCCATTGGTGCGCCACTGGTGCGTGAACCCCTGTCAACCATCGTTCTCAACGAACCTTCATTGGCAAAATTTCAGCCACGTCTGAACCCGCATGGTGTACAGGTTGTCAATGCCTCACTGGTGGAGGCAGGACTGGTAGATGCAGCGCGGCGCAGCGTGTGCATTCCCGCCAATGATATGGCGCACGAACTGGGCAATGTGAAGCTGGCCAACATGGTCGCCCTGGGGGCATGGCTCAAGGCCACCGCGGTCCTGCCTCTTGCGGTTGTGCAGGAAGCCCTCAAGCGTGTGGTCAACGCCCACTATGCCAACCTTATTCCCATCAATGCCAGGGCCCTGGAAGCGGGCTATAACTTCGCCTAGCCCTGTTCAATACACAGCGCCCCCGATTTTCCCAGAAACAATGGAAAACCGGGGGCGTTTGCTGTCAGGGGGCAAGCATCCCAAGGTGCTGCTTATAGCCCCTTCTCACCCATAAGGCAGATCAAATCACATACGCGGTTGGAATAGCCCCATTCGTTGTCATACCAAGCCACCACCTTGACGAGGTTGCCCTCCTGAACGGTGGTGTACGGCGCCTCCAAAATGGAGGAATGCGGATCCCCCTTGAAGTCCATGGAAACGAGAGGCTTGTCATTGTAGGCAAGAATGCCCTTGAGGTACGTTTCAGAAGCTTCCTTGATTGTGGCCAGCAGTGTTTCGGTGTCCGTGGATTTTTCTAGAATGCCAGAAAAGTCCACCACAGAGACAGTGGGGGTGGGAACGCGCAGGGAATAGCCCGTAAACTTGCCCTTGAGTTCGGGAATAACCTTGGCCACGGCCTGCGCTGCGCCCGTGGATGTGGGAATGATGTTGCATGCGGCGGCGCGGGCACGGCGGGCATCCTTGTGGGCCATGTCGAGAATGCGTTGGTCATTGGTATAAGAGTGGATAGTGGTCATGTTGCCCAGCTTGATGCCAAAGCTCCGCTGCAACACCAGAGCAACCGGCGCCAGGCAGTTTGTGGTGCAGGAAGCGTTGGAAACAATGTGGTGCCTGGCGGGATCGTACTGGTCATGGTTTACGCCCATGACAATGGTGATATCTTCTTCCTTGGCAGGGGCGGTGATAATGACCTTCTTGGCACCGTTTTCCATATGTACGGCAGCCTGGCTGGCCTTACGGAAGATGCCCGTGCTTTCCACAACAACATCCACATCATACGCAGACCACGTCAGCTGCTGCGGGTCACGCTCGGAAAAGCAGTGGACGTTCCAATCGCCAATGGTCACATCCTGCCCATTGATGGTGACGTCAAAATGCGCTCTTCCGTATACGGAATCGTATTCCAGAAGGTGGAAGTTGGTTTCTGCGTCAAAAAGGTCGTTGAGGGCAACCACTTCGACGCGGTCATTGTAGGTCTGGCGCAACGCGCGAAATACCTGTCTGCCGATACGGCCGAAGCCGTTAATGCCCACTTTTATTTTTTTCATATACAGTTCCTTGCAACGGGAGGATATGCCTCCCACTGTTACACACGGCTACAATGGGTGCCGCCGTGCGGGATTGATGACATATTAGTCCTCGTAAACAGAGTAGGCGTGCTTGCTCATCAGTTCATAGTTATTGCGCAGTGCTTCGTGCAGCCGTGAATTTTCTATGGCCAGAGCTGAAATGGCCGCCACGGCTTCCATGAAGGTACTTTCATCGTCCGTAAATTCGCGTTCCACATCGGAATAGACGCGAATGAGGCCAATGGCCTTGCCGTCTGCCATGAGCGGGGCAGAGAGCACGGAAACAAGGCCTTCTGCCTTGGCCGATTCGGGGTACTGAAAACGCCCGTCAGCAGTAGCGTCTTTGAGGTGTATGGTCTTGCCGGAGAGCACCTCACCATCCAGACCGCTCCGTTTCACCTCTACAGGACCCTTGCGCATATAACTGGCAGATAGACCATAGGCCGCACTGGGCAAAAGAAAACGCCCCGTGCTGTCCAGCAGGCGGATGGTACTGGCCTTGCAACCCATGGTTGCGGCAGTCTGCTCTGTAATTTTATGCAGAACATCACGCGGCTCAAGGCTGGAATTGATAACCAACGCAACGTCTCTCAACGCGCGAAAATAATCCTGTGCCATGGAATGCCTCCTCAAGAAAGCGTTGGGGCGATACTTAAATTGAACGATGGACCTGAAAAAGCCATCACATTTTCCTCTGAAATTTTACACTATTTTTCAGCAACACGCAATGCACGCAGGAAAACCGCCATCAAGTGACAATCTGCGCCATTATGGAGCTCAGTCTTTCTGTGCCTTGTGTGTGGCGGGATTTTTCATGGTAATCTGCCCCTCAATAATGCCACCCTCCTCGGTCAGCAGGCTGGGAGTGGCGATATGCCCCTCCAGTACACCTGAAGCATACACGACCACACGCCGGCATGCGGTCACATCTCCGGAAAAATGACCGGAAAGAAGCAGCTCACCCACATTGAGCGTGCCGTCCACATGAGCATCCTTGCCCACATTGAGCGTGCCATCACTGTCAATTTCACCTGTAAAACGGCCTTCAATGCGCACCGCGCCCTTGAAGCGCAGCTTGCCCTCGTACACGGTATCGGAACCGAGGTACGCTATTTCATCCTTGCCCACAGCTGTTTCCTTTTCTAAGGTTAGCCCTTAAACATAAATCGTCGCATGGACACATTGAGCACAATGCCCAGCAGTGTGAAGTTGACCACGGTTGCGCTGCCGCCATAACTGATAAAGGGCAGGGGAATGCCCACCACAGGCATCAGCCCTATGACCATGCCCATATTTATAAAGATTTGCCAGAAAAAATAAAAGAAGACACCTACCACCAGGGTGCTGCCAAAGCGATCCTTGGCTTGAACAGCCGTGGAAAAAATGGAAAGCAGAAAGAGGCAGAACAGTGTGACCAATGCCACACAGCCCACAAAACCCCATTCCTCGCCAAAAACGGCAACTGCAAAATCAGAGTGACGTTCCGGCAAAAAACGCAACTGACTTTGCGTGCCTTCACCAAAACCTTTGCCCCACAGCTCCCCGGAACCAATGGCAATGCGCGACTGGATGATGTGGTAGCCCGTGCCGCGTGGGTCGTTGCTGGGGTCGAGAAAAGTCAGGATACGCTGGCGCTGGTAATCGTGCATACCCACAAACCACATGAAGGCTCCGAAGCAGGGCACGGCCAAAAGGCAGGTTTTGAGCACATAGCCCTTAAGTCCGTGAAACAAGATCATTCCCCCCAGAATGAGCAGAATGAGCAGGGTTGTACCAAGGTCCGGCTGCACGATGATGAGGGCACAGGGCACAAGCCCTATGCACAGTACACAGCAAAAGTCTTTCCAGCCCAGGGCGCGACTGTCGCGCGCAAGCAGACGGGCACCAAGAACGAGTACGGCAAGTTTGGCCATTTCAGAGGGCTGTACGCTCATAAAGCCCAGAGATATCCAACGCTTTGCTCCATAGACAGATTTGCCCGCAATGGGTACCAGCAGCAGCATAAAAAGGGTCACTAAAAAAAACGGCCAGGCCAGATTGCGTAACTGCCGGTAGTCGAAAGCCATGGCCAGCAGCATGCAAACAACGCCGCACAGTCCCCAGATGAACTGGCGCTGATAGAAACTGCTGATGGTAACTCCCGTTTCCAGGCGTGTGCCACTGGCAGAATACAGGTTGACCACGCCTACAAGGTAGAGCAAAAGCATGCAGGCCAGCAAACCCCAGTTGATATAGCTGAAAAGGCGTTTATCCATGCTGCGTTTTCCGTAGTAGTTCCAGCCTGCGCTGCATTCAGTCGGTCCGGCCTGGTGCTGGTCGCAGTCCACTTGCTTCTGGTTGGCTGGAGGCAACCTTTGTGCCAGCAGCCGGACCAAAAAGGTGTTCATATACCTTGCGTGCCACAGGTCCTGCCACGCTGGAGCCACCGCCCCCATGCTCCACCATGACGACTACTACATAGGATTTGCCGTCCTTGATACCCCAGGTGGCTATCCAGGCGTGGTCACGCTGCGCGTACTCCATTTCTGACGAGCGCAAACGACGTTCACCTGCGGCCATCTTGAGCTTGACCACCTGTGCTGTGCCGGTTTTGCCGCCCATATCAGCATCCTTACGCCCCACGACCTTGGCTGTTCCCCCGTTGGCAGTACGGCGCATGGCCTCAACCACAAATTTGAGGGTTTCTGGTCTGGCAGGCACGCGACCACGCACTTCGCGCGGCGCATCATCCAGCAACTGAGGCTTGAGCAGATCCCCACCGTTGAGCAGTGCGGAAACAAAAACGGCCACCTGCACAGGAGTTACAAGCGTATATCCCTGCCCTATAGAAACATTATAGGTTTCACCACGGGCCCAGGGGCGGCCGAACCGACGCCGCTTCCATTGTTTGGAAGGCACCAGCCCGGATTTTTCATGCGGCAAGTCAATGCCTGTCGGCTTGCCGAAACCGCAAGCCTTGGCAAATTCCTCTATCTTGTCAACCCCCAAGCGTTCTCCCATGAGATAATAGTATACGTCACAGGAATTGATGAGTGAATGCATAAGGTCCTGCGAACCATGGCCGCCTCGTCGCCAGCAACGGAAAATCTGGTTACCCAGCTTGACCTGCCCGGGGCAAAAGACGCTTTCACGCGGCAGAATGCCATGTTCCAACAGCATGGTTGCCATAACAAGCTTCCAGACAGAACCGGGGGGATAGACACTTTGAATAACACGATTTTGCAGGGGGAAGCGGCTGTTGGTACGCAATGCGTCCCAGTCCCGCTGGGAGATGCCAGCTGCAAAAAGATTGTTGTCATAGGCAGGAGAAGTGACCAGAGCACGCAGTTTGCCGCTGTCTGGCTCCATAACGACAACGCAGCCCGCTTCGCCATTAAGAGCCTCCCAAGCGGCCCGTTGCAGGTCGATATCTAATGAGAGACGCAACTCATGGCCACCATGTGGTTCCTCACGCAGGGTTTTACCCAATACGCGGGAGTGGGCGTCCACCTCCACATCATAGAGCCCCTTGCGGCCACGCAGCTGTTGTTCCAATTTGAGTTCCAGTCCCTGCTTGCCCACAAGGTCACCCATGGCCAATGCGCTGTCTGCCGCCATCTCTCGCTCATTGGCTTCGGCAACATAGCCCAGCACATGGGCAAAGAGGTCCTGTTCCGGATAGCTGCGTTTTGTGCGGACAACTATCTCAAGGCCAGGCCATGCGTATATTTCGGATTCGATGCGGGCCACCAGATCAAAATCTATGTCGGTAATCAACAGCAGCGGCTCAAAAGGCTTAACCTTGAAGCGGTCCTGACGGAATTTTTCCCATATTTGCGATAATGGAATACCGGACCACTCGCTGATCTGCGCTAACGTAGCGGGAATATCGCGGCAATCTTCACGTACGATGGAAAGACCGTAGGCCGTGCGATTGTCAGACAGGACCTTGCCCCTGCTATCTAAAATACGGCCGCGCGGAGCAAAAATACGCTCAATGCGCAGGCGGTTTTCCTGTGCCTGGCGGGTAAACTCTGCGCCACGATGCACCTGCAGGTACCAGAAGCGCGTCACCAGCACAAAAAACAGTAGCCCAACCAGCACCTGCAACAGGATAACACCGCTGCGGGGCGGCTGGTAGCTTTCGCTCTCGACCTGAATTTTCAGCCAGGAGCGAATACCCTTGCGTGCCTGCGCAGAATGTCCCGTAGATTCAGTTTTCCTGCTCATGCTTTTTCCAGCGGCGCGTTAGCATCAGAAACCACCAGGTAAAAGGCAAAAAAATGGCCTGCATCAAACTTGCGTTTACGGCATCCTCGGTGTTGAATGCAACATCCTGTAAGGGATCCAGAGACCATGTTACGCCGAAGTAGGCCACCCCCAGACAGGCGGAAAGCAGAAAGACAAACACAAAATTCTCTACCTCAAAGAGCCAACGTCCTATCTTAAATAGTATGATAACCACAGCATACCAGATGATAGCTGCCCCAAAGCTCCGTGTACCCATGCCCTCCTGCATGAGAATAAAAATGGGCAAGAGCCATGCCAGGTTTCTGTAGTCGCGCTCCTGCAGCAGAATGATCAGCCCCACGGTCATAATATCCACGCCGGGCACAGCCGCCTGAGCCGCAGTTGCGCAGACAATAAAGATCAGCCACCAGAGAACGTCGTACACCTTCTTCATGGCATTACGGCTCGAGGTGCAGGTGGCCCAACAAATTCCTTGGGTGCTTCGCCTGGATCCACAGGACGGGGAATACCTGTGGGTTCCAGAAGCAGAACTTCTTCAATATGCAGCAGGTCTACCAGCGGTTCGGCCGTGATGGCCATGAACTGTGTGTAGTCTGAAGGAGCCACGGTAAGCACGCGCGCCACGGGGATGCCCTTGGGATATTTGCCGTCAAGACCAGAAGTGACAAGAATTTCGCCTGGGGATACCTTGGCAGCACGCTGCACAAAATTGAGTTCCAGTTTGCGGTGTATGCCCTGGCCGACGAGAATGCCCGGGGCACGGCTTTCCTGCGTGAATACGGCAATGCGGCTGCTAGGGTCAGTAAGCAGCAAAGCTATGGAACTGTGGGCACTGGCCTTGAGCACCCGGCCAACAAGGCCCAGGTGTGTAACAAGAGGCGTACCGGGGCGCCCTCCCGTGCTGTAGCCCCGGTTGATTGTTATGCTGTCAAGAACGGCATTGGGCCCCATGCGTCCTGCCAGAACGCGCGCCCCGAGCGGACGCCAGCTTGCATCCACAGGCAACTGCACGAGCTCGCGTAAGCGCTTGAGCTCTGCCATATCTTCTCCCTGTGCAAGCAAACGCGCCTCCAGCTCTTCCACCTGATGACGCAAACGAGCATTTTCATCCCGCACATTCACCAGATCGAAATAGCGGTTCCAGAGGTCTTTGCTCTTCTGCTCAAGAGCATTAATGGGATCAAGCACGCCACCTGTAAGCTCAAGCCCCAGGTTTGTCGTCAGATCATCCAATACATGCGTTCGCTGATTCCAGGAATACATACCCAGAAAAAGGATGAGCAAAACGCCCGCCAAGAGAAGAAAGAGCCGCAACGTCACAGGAAGGTGTAGCTCCTGAAAGCCGTGGATGGAAGCAGGGGCATATCAGGCTGTTGTGCCGTCTAAGACATCACAGGCGGCACAACAGAACCACAGTTGCTAATCTATGCACACTTCCTTGAGAATATGCAGATTATCCAGTGCCCTGCCCGTACCTACAACGACAGTGGAGAGAGGATCATCCACAACGGTGATGGGAAGGGAAGTCTCCTCACGTAACAGCTGGTCAAGCCCCTTCAGCAAAGCGCCACCGCCAGTGAGCACAATACCGCGATCCACAATATCAGCAGCCAGTTCCGGCGGTGTTTGCTCCAGAGCAATGCGCACGGCCTGAACAATACTGTCCACCTGCTCAGAAATAGCCTTGCGTACTTCTTCAGAGGTGATGATGATGTTCTGGGGAATGCCCGTCACAAGATCACGCCCTTTGACTTCAATCTGCTGTTCCGGATCCAGCGGGTAGGCAGAGGCAATCTTTATTTTGATTTCCTCGGCCGATGATTCACCAATAAGCATATTGTACTTGCGCTTGACGTGGGTCATGATGGCTTCATCCATCTTGTCTCCCCCCACACGCACTGAACGCGAGTAAACGATGCCGGAAAGCGAGATGACCGCCACTTCCGTTGTGCCGCCGCCGATATCTACTACCATGTTTGAGGTGGGTTCCTGAATAGGCAGATCCGCACCTATGGCTGCTGCCATGGGCTCCTCAATAAGGTAGACTTCGCGAGCACCCGCAGACTGGGCTGATTCCTTAACTGCCCTCTTTTCCACCTGTGTGATGCCCGTGGGCACGCAGATCATAATGCGCGGACGCACCAGACGCCGTGAATTATGCACCTTGGCGATAAAATGCCGCAGCATGGCCTCAGTTACTTCAAAGTCTGCAATGACACCGTCCTTCATAGGACGAATGGCCCATATATTACCCGGCGTGCGGCCCAGCATGCGTTTTGCATCCTGCCCAACTGCCAGAACGACATTATTGCCGCGCGAATCTTTTTTTACAGCCACAACCGATGGCTCCCGCAGCACAATACCGTGCCCCTTCACATAGACACAGGTATTGGCCGTGCCAAGGTCAATAGCCAAGTCGTTGGAGAATAGCCCCAGTGTAATATCCAGAATCTTGGACACGTGTTTGCCTCACTGTACTTGATACCCTGCCTTGACCAGAGCCAAAGGGACGACCTTCGTCCATCGCTCGAAATATAGAAATACGCTTAATGTCAGACAAGGATTCAATCTGTTCCGCTAAAATGGTCAGTAAGTCAAGATGCAGAGGGGCCAGTTCAAAAACTTTGTCCTTTTTTTCTTCTGCATGGCTTGAAAAATACGTCACAATCCCGCTAAATACGCCACAATTCGTCATTATATGGTTAGTACGCCCACAAGCGTGGGTTAAAAATTTCCACCTACCAATTCGCTCCATTATTTCTTGCAACTGCTGCCAGCAAATAAGGGCAAAAGTGCGTGCCTATGCTCACTTGGCAGATGTGCTCATCACATCCAGCATGAGAGCATCGGGTTGCTTGCTGCAGGCATCCAGATACGCGGCTAGAGTCTCGTCGTCATTGAGTACGGAGGCAGGTTTGCCGCTTTTAGCCCGATTATAGCCATCCAGCCAGATAACAAAGCCACTGCCATTGTCGGTATCATTGGTGTAGTCCTTGCAAGTGGTCTTATCTGCCCGCCAATTGCCTTCAGTAGCTGCAGGAATGGTTTTCCGATTATCCTGCCAGACGGATAGCATGGTTTCCGTAGGCTTGGCCTGACAGGCTGCGTAGACCTGCTCCAGCATGGACGCCAGGGTATGCGGATCTGCCACGGGGTTTCCTGCCTTGGCGCTTGCATAGCCATCAATCTGCAGGGCTGTAAATATAGGAGGCTCCCCTCCTTCCGTGACAGGTTGCGTTACCAGCTCCGCACAAATGTAGGTGGCCGGATCAATCTTGTCATTGGCCGCCAGAACTGTCAGGGGCAAGCCTAGCAGCAGACAACAGCACATACACAGTTTTTTCATAACGACTCCTCGTTACAGCTCCGGCGGCAGCTCCTGCAGCTGCTTCCAGGTAAACACGGGACCATCCACGCAGACGTAGCGCCCGCCTATGTTGCAACGGCCACAAATGCCAATGCCACATTTCATGCGCTTTTCCAGCGTGGTGACAATACTTTCTGCAGCAAAACCAAGTTTTTCCAAGGCCTGCACGGTAAATTTAATCATAATGGGTGGACCGCAGAGAACGGCGACACAGTTCTGGGGATTGGGCGCAAGTTCCAGCAGTACATTGGGGATAAGACCGACCTTGTGCTCCCAGCCTTCAAAAGGTTGATCAATGCACAAGGTGCAGTTCAGGGCCGGATTGTTCAGCCAGTCTTGCAGTTCATACTGGTAGGCCATATCTTTGGGGGAACGTGCGCCATAGAGCAGGCTGATGCTGCCATAATCCGCTGCATGTTCCAAAAGATGGAGCATAACTGTACGTATGGGGGCCATACCGATGCCCCCCCCAACGAAAAAGATATTTTTTCCCTTCCAGCTCTGCCACGGAAAATAGTTGCCCAATGGTGCACGTACACCCACCTTGTCGCCGGGTGAGAGCTTGTGGATGGCCGCTGTCACTTCACCTGCCCGCATGACGGAAAATTGCAGGTAGTCCTTCTGTGATGGTGGAGAATTGATGACAAACGTGGATTCACCCACGCCAAAAACAGAGAGTTGCCCCACCTGCCCTGGTTCGTAGGTAAACGCCTTCATGGCTTCGGTATCGTCCAGGACAACACGTAATGTTTTGATATTGCTGGTTTCCTGGATAATGTCTATCACCGTAGCGGGCATTGGTTTATAGGGATTGCCTGCCATCATGGGCCGCGGGCTGCACTCATGCAGCATGCGGCCACCGGCTGCAGGCATGGGTGCCGGTCGTACTGACGCTGTACCTGCAGAAGGACCTCCTGCAGCTACCGGGACAGAGGGAAAGGCTGTTTCACGCACAGCCGGAGCCGACGTTGCAGACTTGACGGCCGGGGCCTGTGCCTCAGTCCTTTGGGCGGGAACAGGGGCTACGGGTTTTGCCACAGGCAGACCTGCTTCTGTTCTAGCCGCAGGAACGGCAGCCTCCCGCTGTGCCGGCATATTAGGCTGGGCTACAGCCACAGTTTTTTGCTGGTTCTGCACAGGAGTGTCAACAGGGGAATTGTACCCGGCTGCCTTGTTTCTGAAAGCCTTGCCGGAAGAATTTTTGCTCGCCATGACTACTGCTCCTGCTTTTCATGCATGCTTTCTGCACCGCGTTGTACGGCGGCCAGCACGATTTCGCGGATGTCCAGACCCACCGGGCAATTTCCAATGCAACGACCACAGCCACTGCAAGAAAAAGCACCCCAGTTTTCAGGAAAGGTGGCATACTTGTGTGAAACGCGATTGCGCATACGCTGTGCCTTGACCATGCGGGGATTGTGACCGCTGGCCTCACGCGTAAACAGTGGTGACATGCATGTATCCCAGCTGCGTAAACGTCGCCCTCCAGAGGGACTCATGCCCTCCCCCTCATCGGTGATGGTAAAGCAATAACATGTGGGGCAAAAAAAGGTACAGGCACCGCAAGACAGGCAGCGCTCCGTCCAGTGCTGCCAGAAATCCATGTCTGTAAAACATGCCGCAATGCTGGCAGGAGCCATCTTCAGGTTCGGTGCTGGTGCAAGTGAGGCCCAGGCCTTCTTGCGTGCGTTTTCTGCAGCGGGGAAACGCTCTGTACCGTCAGCCAGCCCCGCAGCAGCCAGCAGCTCTTCCCCCTTAGGGGTAATGCTTTGCAGCACATAGCCGTCGTCAATTTCCGTCATCAGGATGTCTGAACCTTCAGGCGAGGAGGGGCCGCCGCCTGTCCAGTGGCAAAAACAGGTGTCACAGCCGCGTGCACAACTGAGCGTAATAACAGTCAATAACTCCCGCCGTGCCCTGTAGTAGGGATCAACGTAGGGCCCCTGCAAAAAAGGACGATCCAGCACAGCATAGCCCCGTGCATCACAGGGACGGCAGGCAAAGACAACTGTTGGCACGGCTTCCGGGGCATCGTCCAGAGTCAAAGTGACTGCAGCAGGGTCATCCGCGTTCTTTGTTTTCTTGTAAGATAACAGGGTTTCGCACTGCGGCAGTACAGCAGCCTTGGCCGGTACTGTGGCTTTTTCCAGGGTAAAAGGCCTGCCCGCGCTCCAGGGTTCAAACACCACAGAACGCTTGACAGCAGGTTTCTCCACGGGCACTAAAACGCGACGGCCATTCTGTGCGAGGAAGTCCAGAAACGCAGACAAGCCGTCCGGGGTGACAAAGCGGATTGTACTCATTTCCAGTCCCTCTCATGAATATTCTGTTCCACCACTTCATAACCCAGCAGAGGTGGCACATCTTCTGGATGCAGACCAGGTTTATACCCGTCAAACAGTTGGGCAACGGCACGGGCAATCTGCTGTCGCAATGCCAGAATGGGAATGCCCACGGGGCAGGCTCGCTGGCATTCTCCGCAGCCGGTGCAACGGCCTGCCAGGTGCAGGGCGTGGATAGTCTGAAAAAAGAGCTTTTCCTTAGCTGAGGCTTCCTGGGTCATCCAGTGCGGGTCGCGGCTGTCAGAAATGCAATAATCTCGGCAGACACACATGGGGCAGGCATTGCGGCATGCGTAGCAACGCAGACAGCGCTGCATCTGCCCATGCCAGAAGGAAAGCCGTTCCTTCAGCGTCATGGCATCAAGTAGGGCCAGCTCCGGCGGAGTAACGTCACTTGGAGTGACCTCCACGGGCGTGCCGAGGCGTTCATCCGCCAAAACAGCCGAAGGCGTTGCACAGCCGTAACATTTACCCTGAGCACAGTCTGCCATGCAAAAACTGTGAGCAACGCCATCAGCAGTAATAATTACATGTGCTGCATCGTAGGCAACATTATCAATGGTTGTATAGCGGCCCAGCTCCTGATCTACGCGGGCCATATCCAGCGTGCCTTCGCAGGGAAGGGAAAACACGGTCACATCTTCACGTGCAATCAGATTTTCCTGCAGGAGTTCCACTACAGAGCGTGAATCACAGCCCTTGACCACGACGCCCACCTTTTTCCCTTTGAAGGAAGGCAGATAGACAGCAGGATTGCAGACGTTGAACGGTCCCCAGACGAGCTTGTCCACATCTTCCGGAGTGCGCATGAAAAGCGGTACGGTATGCGCGGCATCACGGCCTTGCTGCCAGCCGATGATACATTCCAGTTCCGGCAGTTTGGCCCGGATGGCAGCCTTGAGGGCGTCCAGTGCCGCATGCTGCCCAGTACCCAGAGGACGCAGGGCCGTAAGTGCCATATCTGCCACCTTGAGCAAAGGTTCAGCATCTTCCAACCGCGGTGCCGGCCCAAGGTCGTGAATCTGCTTTGTGAACTGGGTGACCACGTGCTGCCAGCGCTGACCTTCAGAGGCTGACACCCATGTGTAGGCAAAACGGCGATCGTCAATGCCCAGGACTGGAAGGAACTGTTTGAGTACTTCCAGACGGCGGCGGGCGTAGAAATTGCCAGAGGAATAATGGCAGTCCCGCGGATGGCAGCCCGATACCAGCACGCCGTCCGCGCCATTGAACAATGCCTTAATGATAAACAACGGATCTACTCGACCAGAACAGGGGACGCGAATGATACGCAAATCTGTAGGCTGTGTGGCACGGGCCACACCTGCAGTGTCAGCCCCACCATAGGAACACCAGTTGCAGAGAAAGCCCACAATCCGCAGTTCTTTACCGTCTAGCACTGACATAGGGCATTCACCTCCGCAAGAATCTGGTTGTCGGTAGCATGCGAAAGCTGTATGGCTCCCTGCGGACAGGTGGATGTGCATAACCCGCAACCCTGACATACGGTTTCCACCACCTGCGCCTTGGCTTCACCCCTGAACTCTGTTTCCTTGATGGCACCAAAGGGGCAACAGCGAATACACTTGCCACAGGCCACACAGCGGCGCATGTCTACCTGTGCGATCTGCGGGTCGCTTTCGAGTTTATGCTTGGCAAAAAGGGCCAGCACCTTGGCTGCGGCAGCAGAACCCTGCGCAACTGAAGCCGGAATGTCCTTGGCCCCCTGGCAGACACCCGCCAGAAATACGCCCGCCGTGTTTGTTTCCACAGGCTTGAGCTTAACGTGGCTCTCCATGAAGAACCCATAGCTATCATAGGAAATGCGCAGTTTCTCGGCCAGTTGAGGCGACCCCTTACTGGCCTCAATACCCACAGCCAGCACCACGAGGTCAGCCTGGATTTCCACCTGTCTGCCCAGCAGGGTATCCACCCCCATGACAGTCAACCTGCCATTGCCATTGGGGTATATCTGAGAAACACGGCCACGAATGTATTCTGTGCCATACTCTTCAATGGCGCGTCGGGTGAACTCATCGTACATCTTGCCCGGAGCGCGAATATCCATATAGAAAACAAAGGACTGCGAATCGGGAATATGATCCTTGGTCAGGATAGCCTGCTTGGCCGTGTACATGCAGCAGAAGCCAGAGCAATAGGGACGGCCGACGGATTTATCACGCGAACCGACACATTGCACAAAGACGATATTCTTGGGTTCCCTGCCGTCAGAAGGTCGCACTATATGACCGCCCGTAGGACCAGAGGCCGACATGAGCCGCTCATACTGCAACGCGGTTATCACATCTGGGTAGTTGCCGCCTCCATATTCACCGTACACAGACCAGTCCATAAGGTCATAGCCAGTGGCCGCTACAATACTGCCCACTTCTTCGGTGACAATCTCATCCTGCATGTCGTAGTTGATGGCTCCCGTAGGGCAGACTTTGGCGCAAACGCCACATTTGCCCTTGGTCAACTGCCGGCAGTGCTGTGGGTTTATGACGGCCTTCTTAGGAATGGCCTGAGGAAAGGCAATGCTTATGGCCGTGGTTGTGCCCGTGAACTCGTTAAATGCGTCCGGTGATTTTTTGCTCGGGCATTTTTCTGTGCAGGCTCCGCAGCCCGTACACTTGCTCCAATCCACATAGGTTGCACGCTTACGGATTTTTACTGTAAAATTACCCACATAGCCAGAAACATCCTCAACTTCCGCACAGGCATAGAGGGTAATGTTGGGGTGCTGTGCCACATCAACCATCTTGGGGCCAAGGATGCAAGCCGAACAATCCACAGTAGGAAACGTCTTGTCCAGCTTGGCCATCTTGCCACCAATGGTGGCTTCGCGTTCCACCAGAACCACAGGCACACCGCCGTCAGCGCAGTCAAGGGCGGCCTGAATGCCGGCCACCCCACCACCGATAACAAGTACGCGTTTATTCACGTCAAACTGCTTGGCTGTCAGCGGCACATTATTGCGCAGCTTCTCTACAGCCAGACGGACAAGTTCAGCAGCTTTGTTGGTATTTGCCTCCATATCCTTGCCAATCCATGAAACGTGCTCACGGATGTTGGCCATTTCAAACATGTAGCGATTGAGACCTGCACGCTCCACAGTGCGGCGGAAGGTTGGCTCGTGCATGCGCGGCGAGCAAGATGCCACAACAACCCCATCCAGTTTGTATTCATGGATGGCGGCCTCAATGGCTGCCTGTCCCGGTTCTGCACAGGTGTACATGGGGTCTGTGGCATAGACCACGTCAGGGTAGGCACGGGCAATGTGCGCAACTTTTGCACAGTCTACGGTACCGGCAATATTGCTGCCGCAATGGCAGATAAAAACGCCTATTCTCATGACCGGCCTCCTTCAACGGCATCTGCACGGCGCAGATTGTCCATTTTTTCCAGAAGCCCGTTGGCGCTGACAGCCAGCTTGTTCAGCCCCAGTTCGTTACGCTTCAGGCCTAACGCCAAGCCCAGCATCTGTGTGAAGTAGAGCACGGGCAGGTGAAAGCTTGTTTCACATGCACGACCAGCCTGTTTCTGGCGCAAATCCAGATTCATCTGGCAGAGGGGACAGGCTGTGACCACGGCATCCACGCCAAGGCGTCTGGCAAGCTCCAAAATACGTCCTGAATTGCGGGCTGTCATGGCTCTTTCGGGTATGCCGAACGAAGCTCCACAGCAGGCTGTCTTTAGGGGGAAATCCACCATTTCCGCGCCACACGCGCTAAGAAGTCCTTCCATGAGCAGGGGATTTTCCGGATCTTCAAATCGCATGAGTTCCGATGGCCGGCTCATAAGACAGCCATAATAGGCTGCCAGGCGCAGGCCCTTGAGACTCGTTTGCACGCGGGCAGCCAGTGTTTCCCTGTCTATCTGGCGTGCAATTCCCTGCATGACCGAGGTGACTTCCGGAAAGGTTTCGGCTGCAGGTGCATCCAGCAGTTCATTCACACGCTGCCGAAATGCTGGCTTTTCCATACGCCTAGCGGCAGCCCTAAGGTTAGAAAGGCAGCTGGGGCATGGCGTAAGCAAAAGGTCAGCACCCTGACGGGCTGCAATATCCAGGTTGCGAACGCAGAGTGCTGCTGAAAGTTCCGTATCCACAGCATGCGCTGGAGTGGAACCACAGCAGTTCCAACCAGGAATTTCCTCCAATGTTATGTCCAAGGCACGGCATACGGCCTGAGTTGAACTTTCATAATCGCTGGAAGAGCCCTTGGCCGAACAGCCGGGATAGTAGGCAAAATTCATGGCCGCCCCCCTTCACGCTTGGCACGTTCCCTGTACCGACGGAAGATGCGCTCAACCGGCTCTGCACCGCCTGGTGTCAGATGGGGCAACAGGCCGAGCTTGCCCTTGGCAAAAGCCGTTGGTGCCAAGTCTACATCCGTATACACGCGCAAGGAGCGCATCATGTACAGAACCATGGTGCCGATTTCATAGCTGCGGCCAAAGGCTCGCACCGTATTGAGGAAGGAAAGCCAGAATTTTTCAACCTTGGGAACGGTGATATGTCCCTCTTTGCGGGCCATATGCCGCAGCGTCTCCATGACGGCAGCAACATCTATATTGTTAGGACATCGCTGACTGCAAGTGGAACAGGATAGACACATCCAGATGGAACGAGATTTCAGTACGCTATCCTTGAGGCCCAGTTGTACACCGCGCATAATCTGGCTGACCTGCATGTCATAGGCAAAGCCTGCCGGACAGCCGGCTGTGCAGTTTCCGCACTGGTAGCAGGAGGCGACCTTCTGACCGCTACGTGCTTCCACTTCCGCAGTAAAGGCAGCATCGCGCACATGGCTTATGTCAATGGCGTCATTCATGGGACCTCTCTGGTTAGAAGCTTGCAATATGTGAAGTTTGTTCGTTCTGATACCGTACCGCGGAGAGGTGGAAAAATCCAGAGCTGCACAGAGGCATTTTTACTCCGTGTGCATGAAACTTCCCCCTCATTGTTCGCAGCTGGTCTTTTAGTACGCTGAGCTCTCTCAGGAGCTGCGCTGAGCCTCGCTTGCAAGTGCGTATGCAGCGCGGAAACCGAGAAGATAACTCATCATCCCAAATCCGCAAATACTGCCTGCACAGACGCGAGCCAGTACTGATTCATGCCGGAACGGCTCACGGGCATGTACGTTGGACATGTGAACCTCCACAACCGGAACGCTGAGCACAGCCAGGGCATCGGCAATAGCATAGCTATAATGCGTCCATGCCCCAGCATTAATAACTACTGCGTCCACATCCTGGTTAAGCACCTGATGAATACGTTCAACCATGCTTCCCTCATGGTTCGTCTGAAACTGTTCCGTAGTGGCATTAAGTTCAATAGCCAGCGAATCCAGAGCATGATTGATGTCTTTCAGGGTAGCCGTACCATACTGCGCTGGGTCGCGACGCCCGAAAAGGTTTAAATTGACACCGTGCAGCACAAGAATATGCATGGGATACTCCAAAATGTATCTGCGCTTTGTATTTGTGGAGTCTAGCACATGAGAGAAGTCACAAGGGCCTCGCGGGCCTCTCGTGGCAGGCCGTGCCCTGTCCACAGGGAGAACTGGGCATTTCCCTGTCCAATGAACATCTCAAGGCCGGAAATGCAGCGGCGGCCTGCCGCCTTTGCTTCCCGCAGGAAGCGCGTTTCCAGCGGATTGTATACAATATCATAGGCCAGGGCTTCACCTGAAGGCAAGGACGGCGCCAGCGAAAAATCAAAAGGCGTCTCGGCCTCTGCCTTGCCACGCATACCAAGAGGTGTTGCATTGATGATAAGATGGACCGGCGGGGTATGCCTGTCTTCCCAAAGCAGAGGGGTAAGGCTAAACATTTCGGCCAGGCGCAGATGTGATGTATTGGAAGGCGTGCATACGTACACCACGGCCGGGCGTTGCGCCTGTGGCAGAGCTGTAAGGCCTGCCGCTGCAGCCCTTGCCGCGCCCCCTGCCCCCAGCAGCAGCACGGAAGCACCGGCCAGATTTTCTCGTTCCAAAGGTGCCATAAAGCCCGTCACGTCTGTATTGTCACCCCAAAGAAAGCCTTCCCGCCAAAAAATAGTGTTGACCGCGCCTGCCCGCTTAGCAGTTTGCGTAATGTTATCGAGCAACGGCTCCAAATGTGTTTTGTGCGGGATGGTTACGGAGCAACCGTGGATGTGCAGCAGACGCACACTCTGTACAAAAAGAGGTAATGCCTCAGGAGGTATTTCCCAGCGCTGGTAAAGAGCTGACATTCCCAACGTGGCAAAGGCCGTGTTATGCAGAAGCGGTGAAAGGCTCTGGGATAACGGCCAGCCGATGACTCCATAGAGCTGCGTGCTGCCATTAAGTAAGGCACAAGTTGGCATGGGGTTCCCCGATATTGCATGAATGGCAAGAGCCGGGCGTGATACGCCCGGCTCTTGCCATTCATCTTACATGGTATGCTCTATCGTTTCTTTCCGTTTTTTTTATCACTGCCGTTCTTTTTTGCTGCGGAGGCATTAGCCTTTGCATCATGCACTGGTGATTTTTCCAGCGTGGGTTCGGTGCCTGCAACGGCTTTGGCTGATCCCTCTGCCGCACCTTCAGGTGCTGCGTTTACTGCAGCGGCTGGTTTTGGTGCAGCCGGTTTTTTTTCAGGTTTGGGGGCCTCTAAGATGGTGCCGTCACGTCGTACAAGCACGAGGCATTGAACGGGACAAGCCTCCATACAGGCTGTAATGTCCTTGCCGTTAACGACGCGCCAGTCACGACACAAATCACACCGCACCGCCTGCGCGTGCGCATGCAGGACCGGCAAATTACCGCCCTGGGTATCCCGTGTCGGGGTATTATCAAAGGCAATGGCTCCGTAGGGACATGCCGCCTCACACATATGGCAGCCAAGACATAGTTCGTGCCTGAAGATGATGCTGCCATCCTCGGCCTGTAACAATGCGTGCGCAGGGCATACATTCACACAGGGCGCATGCTCACACTGGTGGCAGCGTGTACTCGTTTTAAAGTCATCCGTCTTGACTACATGCGCGCTTGCCGCAAATTCATTCTTGCGTTTCATGGCCTCTTTCATGTCAATGCCGTGGTGAGCGGCAATGCAGGCCATTTCACAGCGATGGCAGGCGCGGCATTTATCAGGCAGGATCTGGATATGTTCATTCATGTTCCGTATCCTCAGATGCAACGTGCAGGGCCATCAGGGTCAGTCCGTGGCCCCCGTTGAAATGGATGTTCTCGTCCCCGCACTGCGGGCACACAAAATGCCTTTGGGTGAGGGTAAAGGCATATCCACATTTTGTGCAACGACAGGCCAAAGGCGCGATATTCAATTTCAGCTGCGCCTCCTCGGCCACTGTTCCCTCCGCCATAAGCTCGAAACAGGCGATCAGTGTTTTTGGTTCCACGCATGATAGCAAGCCCAGTTCGCATCGCAGTTCCGCTATTCGTGTCACAGGCGTTTGCGGATGTGCGGCATTGTAGTCTGTCACAGCCTTGGTGGCCGTATTGAGCAGGCCCTGCGCCAGGGATGCCTCGTGCATAGCGCCATGCCGCCACGTTTACCGCTCCGTGCAGGAAACACAGGGGTCGATGCTGTTCAGAATTAATGCCACATCGGCTACCTTGCAGTCACGCATCATGACGGTCAAGGCCTTCCAGTTCATGTAGGAAGGCACACGCCACTTGAGACGCGCCGGAGTGTCCGTGCCATCAGTGCGTATATAGTAGAACACCTCGCCTCGCGGTGCTTCCGTACGGGCTGTGGCCTCTGCCACACCGATGGAATTCCACTCTGCTACGCAGGGTCCCTCAGGAACTCGTTCAACACACTGACGGATGAGGCTGAATGATTCAAACAGTTCGTGCAGACGTACCATTGCGCGTGAATGAACACAGCAGCCCGTCTCATAAATACTTTTGAACGTCAGATCCGGGTAGGCGGCATAGGGCGAATCTTTGCGCACATCCACATGCACATCGGACCCTCGCGCCACTGGACCGACCACACCAAGTGCGAGGGCATCCTCCTTGGGGAGGAGTCCAATGCCATTGGTACGGGCCAGCACCACTGCATTTGTGGCATAGATTTCCCGTATCTCTTCGGCCATGGGTTCCACTTTGTCGACAGTCTTGCGCACATATTCCAGAAGCTCTGCATTGACATCGTATTTGACCCCGCCAATGCAATTTGCTGCGAGATTCATACGATTGCCATATACGGTTTCTTTGAGATCCTGCATGATTTCACGCACTTCCATAACGTGCATGAAGAGTGACTTAAAACCGATGATGTGCGCCTGGATCGCCAGATTGAACATGTGCGAAGCCACACGTTTGATCTCTTCCGCAAGAACGCGCAAATACCGTGCACGGGGGGGAATACCCATACCCAGAGCATTTTCCACAGCCATGCAATAAGTATAGGAATGGCTGTTGGAACACAGGGAACACACCCGTTCAACCAGGGTGACATTCTTGATCAAATTGCGTTTTGCAGCCATGGCCTCCATACCACGGTGCACATGGCCTGAGGTCAACTCCACATTACGGACGGTCTCCCCCTCCACCGTAAGGTGAAAATATACCGGTTCCTCCAGGGCCACATGCACAGGTCCCAGGGGCATGGCGAAGGTGGTGGTCATGCGTTTTGCTCCTTATCCTTGAGTATGCGCTCCCACAGGTCCGTGGTGCATGCGCCGTTCATCATTACAGATAGTGGTACCACTTCATTGAGTACACCGGCATCCAGCTCCTCATCCAGGAACAGACGCGTGGGATGAGGATGTCCTGTAATGGGTACGTTGAGCAGCTCCATCATCTCTCGTTCGTGCCAATCTGCGTTGGCAAAGAGCGGCGTAATGGATTCAACTGTGGGCCATTCACCCGTAATAGTCAGCGTGACATTATAGATGATGCCTGCAATCTCGAAGTGGTAGCACAGCTCTTTTAATGCCTCAGCCTGCTCCGCATTATAGGCAGAAATCATACACAAACGTGCGCCAGCCTCTTTGAGCAGGGGAGCAGCCTCTGTCATTTTGTGCGGATTCGCCAAATGAAACCAGTGAAACGCATTGCCATACGCATCCGCCGTGTGACGAACCCCATCACTGGGGCAGAGAGGTGTCAGCCCCTCTATGACCTTGGCATTGCCTTGTATTGTCTCTTGCATACTATCTCCCGTGTCGCTCTACTGTGTAACATCTGCCTGAGCTTCTGACGCAGGTTCCGGAGCTTTTTCCAAAGCGCCCGCATTGCGTTCTGCATCCAGCATGCGACGGCACTCGGGGCAGAGTGTGCGCGTCAACTCACGGTCAATTTCTGTATTGTACGCGTACACGCGCTCAGCCAGTCTCTTGGGCAATGGACGCATGAGTGTGCCGCATTTGGCACAGGGCACGTAATCTATCTTCTGTTGCTCCAAGATTGTGTATTTGTCTTCCTGGGCATGTGTTGTATGCCAATCGTTGGTAAGGGTCATGGCCCCTGTGGGGCAGTAGTGACGGCATGATGCACACAAGCAGCAGGAATTGCGCCACACAGTGATCGTAAAGCCCTTGCCCTCAGGCTGAGGGCGTATATCTATGGCGCCAGCTGCACAGGAATACTTGCACATGCCACAGCCCATGCAGAGCTCGGGGTCAATCTTCACCCGACCCCGTTGCCGGTCAGGCGTAAAGGTTTCACCCAGCGGGAAGGGATCAGTGCTCGGCCCCTGCAACACATTGCGGAATAATACCTTGAGAAAGCTGGCCATACTATCCCTCCAGCCCCAGTTTCTTCATCCAGATGGATTTTGCCAATACCACGCCTTCAAGAATGGCTTGAGGCCGTGGCGGGCAGCCCGGCACATTGACATCCACAGGAATCCATTTGTCCAGAGGCCCTTCTATGGAATATCCCTCGCGAAATACCCCACCTGAAATGGGGCAGATACCCACGGCTACCGTTACCTTAGGCTCGGGAATTTCCTCCCACACTCGCAGTACCCGGTCTCTTACTCTTGTGGTCACGGGACCGGTAATGAGCACAATGTCTGCGTGACGCGGACTGCCACAATACCGGCAGCCAAAACGTTCCACATCGTAACGGGGTATACAGGCCGTGGTTGCCAGCTCCACGTCGCAGCCGTTACAAGACCCAGCGTTGATGCGGAACAGCCACGGCGAACAAACCGAGAGTTTTTTCAGCATGTAGTCCAGTGACACAGCGGCCTCCTTACATCACCCATACAAGGATCAGACTGCACAGCGCAAGCGCCGTGGGAACCATCACGTAGAAGCGGAAGGCCTGATCAATGCGGAAACGCCCCATGGCCGACTTGACCAAGGTAAGCGAAAGCAGCATGAGCGCCAGGCACTTAAGCAGGAACCACACGAGATTCACAATCCAAATATCGGATATGGTGCCGGGGAAGAACAGCGCCACACCCAGTCCAAGCACGACAAAGGTCTTCAATGCAGAGGTAATCTGGAACATGGCCAGCAAGGGGCCACCGTATTCCAGCAGGGGGCCTTCGATAATTTCCGTCTCTGCTTCGGGAATATCAAAGGGAGGCACCCCCATGGTGCCGGGCAAGAAGATCAGGTAGGCCAGAAAAGCCGGAATCATAACCGGATTATACCCGAATGAGCCCACCTGCTGCTGCAATGCCACAATGTTGAGCAGCGAGAATTCAGCCCCCCAGCTGCCGCCGTTCATGGCCTTGCCGGTCAGCATGGCTACTGCCAGCAGTATCATAAGCAGGGGTGTTTCATAGGCCAGCATCATAAGCATTTCACGTGAGAAGCCGACAGCGCCAAAGGGCGAACTGGAGGCCGACCCGCCCAGCATGATGGCCATGGCCGGAATGGGCAGCAGATAAAAGATGACCAGCAGATCGCCCATATTGAAGAGACCGTCAAACACCCCGGGCACGGGGATGAATGCCGCACAGACAGCCATGCCCGTAAATCCGAATACCGGAGCCAGCAAAAATGCCGGGCGACAGGCCGTTTTGGGGATGAGGGTCTCCTTGGTCAGCAGTTTTGCTATATCTATCCAGGGCTGCGTCAATGGGGGGCCGACACGGCGCTGCAGCCGTGCTTCGACCCGACGGTCAAGTCCTTTGAAGAACATGGCCACCAGCAGGGCAAAGGCCCCTCCCGGAAAGACGCACATATGCAGTATGGCTAGCAATGTGTCACTCATTAGCGGTTCTCCTTGGCGGTATTTTCACCGCCGATCAGGCGGAGGATGTCACCATAAATGCTCGCAGAGCCCATACGGCTTGTTGAGGTTTCTGGCGGCAGGCCACAGCTGTGCACGTCTGTCTCGCGCAGATGCGTGTAACGCAGCACAAACTTCCGCCCAAGCCAGAAGGCCAGTGCCATCATGATAAACACACCCGTGGCATTCCAGGTGCCAGGCCCGCTGAGAACACCTGAAAGTCCAACCTCCAGTGGTGTAAAGCCGTATTCGGCCAGCACACTGTTGATCGGCCCCAGAGCCAGACCGGGGAAGACGCCCGTCACTATACAGCCTATACCCAAAATACCCATGGGCACCCGCATGACACGCGGTACCTCACGCACATCTTCCAGAGTTGTAGACGGCTGCCCCAGGAAGGCGGCATGCAGGAACTTCGCAATATAGGCCATGGTCAGCACGCTTCCTACCAGTGAGAGAAGAGCCAGGAAGGGCTGCCCTGCCTGCATGAGGGCATGATAGATGAGCCACTTGGACGAGAAGCCGCTGGTAGGCGGCACACCGACAACGGAAAGGCCGGCAATGGCAAACATGGCCAGCGTGAAGGGCATTTTGCGGCCGATACCACCCAGGTCTTCCAATGTTTCCCTGTGCGTCGCAAACATCACGGCACCGCATACCAGGAAGAGCAGATCCTTGAAGAACACATGGTTGATGACATGCAGCATGCCGCCGGCATAACCCAGCGCACCACCGGCAGCCACGGCAAGCACCATGTAGCCGAGCTGGCTGACCGTGGAGTAGATGAACACCAGCTTGATTACGTTGGTGCGGAGCGCCTGCACTGCCGCCATAATGATGGTTATGCCGCCAATCCACATGACAGCGACGCTAATGACATTCTGCTCCAGACCAGCAAGCACACCCGAAAGCATATAACCGCCACCAAGCAGCATGAAGAGCTTGATAAGGCCCAGGATGGCGCTCTTCAGCAATACGGACGAGATGTAGCCAGAAACCGGTGTGGGTGCCAACGCCGGGTGCATCTGCCAGTCAATGCGGAAGGGCAGCTGCGCTGCTTTCATCACAAAGCCGGCCGCCAGCAGGGCCATGCCTAGCCAGGCAGCGCCGTGCGAAATAGCCGGAGCACCATTCTGGAGCAGGCTGGTGTTGAAGGGCATGAAAGGCCCGACCAGGCACAAGCCCACAAAGATGAAGCCTGCGCCGAACACATTGAAGACAAAATACTTGAAGGCTTCCCGCAAGGATGCCTTGTCTCCCTCATGGGCAATTGCCAGGTACAGCGTCCATGAACTCATGATTTCCCAGAAGAGGAAGAAACTCAGCATATACTGGCTAGCAGCCATACCCACTAGACCGCCACACATGGCGGTAAAGGCACAATAGAAACGCCACTGCCGGTGACTGTGCTCCATATAGCCTAGGGCATATCCCATGTTCACCGCACCCATGAGGGGCACAATGAGAGCAAAGCAGAAGGAGAGCGTATCCAGACCGCGCCCAAAGAGTACCACCAGCACAGCTGTAAGCACCAGCACACCAACACTGGTCCAGCCCGCCTTACGGCGTTCCTTGTAAAAGATGGCCGGTAACAGTGCGCCAAACACCGGCACGATAACATAGATGGGCCACGAAACGTTCATTGCCTCCATGACAGCTGCATCGGCCAGATCGGCTGTGAAGCAGAGCGAAGCAACCGGAGCCACAAGCTGCATGGGCAGTTGCGGAGCCAGACCCAGAAGGAGGCAGATGCCTGCCAGCACAACAAGCGCAACGCGCATGGAGAAAGGAGCCTCGGTGGCTACGGGCAGCGTTTCAGGCCGCTCCTCGAACACCAGGGTTTTCAGAATACGCGTGTAGTAAATGAGCCCCACCAGCGAACCCAGAAGGATCAAGGCTGCCAGCCAGATCTGCCCTGCAGCGGTGGCGGCCTGGATCATCAGGAATTTACTGTAGAATGCGCCGAAAGGCGGCAGGCCCATGATGCTCACCAGGCCCACTGCCATACACGCTACGGTTATGGGCATCTGGCGGCCAAGACCACGCATGTCGGAAAGTTTGCGGCTGCCAGCACGCAAAATCAGAGCGCCAGCCCCAAGGAAGAGCAGGTCTTTCATGATGGCGTGGTTCAGCATGTGCCACAGTGCACCGCTGGTGGAAAGCCATGTGCCAATGCCGAGCACGAGCGCAATCTCGCCGATCTGCCCCAGCGTGGAGTAGGCCAGCATACGCTTGATATCTTCCTGACACAGGGCCATGAGCTCGCCCAGCACCAGTGTTGCCACGCCCGCAGCAACCAGGCCTCCCCCCAGCCAGGAAAGGCCGAACAGGCTAGGCAAACCGGTGGCCATGGGGCGCATAAGCAGCACTGTCACAATACCGAACACGCCCATCTTGGTAATAATACCCGACAGAGGACCGGAAACCGATGACGGTGCTGCCGGGTGCGCATCTGGCAACCAGGAATGCAGGGGAACTAGGCCCATCTTGACGCCAAAACCGGCCAGGCAAAGGGCAAAGGCCAGCTGCAGCATCCCTGATGGCAACCCATCCACGCCCAGCAGAACCAGGGCAGGCAACATGAAGAGCGCGCCACCCGCACACATGACGTAGTATTTGAGGCCGGCATCATAGGCAGTACGGTTGTCCTCATGCACCACCAGGAAGTAGGAGGCAAAGGTCATGAGTTCCCAGTAGCCGTACAGGCTGCCCGTTTCGGCAGAAGAGACTATGCCGGCCAGCGAGGCAAAGGTGAGCAGCAGAAAGAACCAGTAACGCCCCTGCCGTTCATGAATGTAGCCCACGGAATAGATGCTCACCACCAAGGCCACCACACAGATCATCACCAGAAAGAGTTTCGCCGCCGGTGTCGCCTGTGCGGCAAGAGCCGCAGCAAATGCCAGAGCCGAGAAAGCTACGCCCACATAAGGGGCTTTGTCACATTTTATCAGATAGGCAATACCTGTGACAAAAGCACCCGCATAGAAACACCAGAAGGCCGGGTGTGTCGCCTCGTGTGGCAGAGTAACCCCGTTGGCCTGTGCCACTAGATCCGCGAGGGGGCCGCGGAACAGGCCCATAAGGGCAACTACGGCCGCAAGGGCACATACCAGAAAGGCATTGCCACCATGTGCTACCCAGGTAACTGGCTCATCCTCGGTGGGGGTTTCAAGCACAACCTTGCGCACGGCATCCACATAGAGCCAAACAAAGACTGTGGTGGCTGCTGCCATGACAAACACAGCAGCAA